>NZ_JACVVH010000025.1:0-88769 GCF_016647865.1 Pseudomonas sp. S60
GTAGGAGCGAGCAAAGCTCGCGATGCGCCGCGCGGGCGGCGCTCGGTCTCGCAGGCGAAAAACCCCTAAAGGCGGGCACCTGCATGCCCTCACACCCTGCTCCCGCCAATCATTCAGCAAAGCGCGCGCGTAGCGCTCAAACAGGTTGATTCACCCGCCCACCAACGCGGCTCAGCCATACCGAGGCCAGAATGATCGCGCCACCAATGAACAGCCGCCCCAGCGGCTCGTGCTGGTTCCAGATCAGCAGATTCAGCAGCAGCCCCACCGGTACATGCAGGTTGTTCATCACAGCCAGCGTGCCACCGGAAACCAGGCACGCGCCCTTGTTCCACCAATAAAGGCCCAGGGCTGTCGGGCACAGGCCCAGAAACAACAGCACCAGCCACTGCACCTGGGTACCGGGCAAATGCTGAGGGTTGCCGAATAGCAGGAACGCGGGCAAGGCCACCAGCAGCGCGCCCAGGTAGAAGTAGCCGAAGCGGGCATAGTGCGGCAGGTCGCTGGGGTTGCGGGCCACCAGATGGCGATACAGCACCTGGCCAGCGGCATAGGTGAAGTTGGCCAGCTGCAGCAGCAGGAAGCCCATGAAGAACTCACCGCTGATGCTGTCGAAACGGATCACGGCAGCCCCCGCCACTGCCACCAGCGCTGCCAGCAACGCCCAAGGGTTGAAGCGCCGGTTCATGGCGTCTTCGATCAGGGTCACGTGCAGCGGCGTCAGGATGGTGAACAGCAGCACCTCCGGCACACTGAGCACGCGAAAGCTCAGGTACAGGCACACATAGGTGATGCCGTACTGCAGCGCGCCGATCAGCAGCATCGAACGCATGAAGCGTGGCGGCACCTGGCGCCAGCGGGTCAGGGGCAAAAACACCAGCCCCGCCAGCAGCACCCGGGCCAACACGGCGAAATAGCTGTCGACGTGCCCGGCCAGGTACTCGCCGATCAGGCTGAAGGAAAACGCCTGGATCAGCGCGACGATAATCAGGTAGCCCATGGTTGCCTCTCTTGGATAAGGCCGCGACCTTAGCGGCTTGCACCGGCCCAGTTCAACCACTGGGAATGGAGGGATAACCACCCTTGCGCGGGTCGCCCCCACCAGCGCCCTTTTCGCACCCCATAAAAAAGCCCGGCCAGTGGCCGGGCAGGTTCACCCAAAGGAGCTAAAAACGGGTGCAAGGGTTGGGAATTCTGTACGCCTCAGGCGATCGCGGCCATCTGGGCCTTGGCCTGGTTCAGGCCCTTTTCGTGGAAATCACCGCTCATGTTCAGGCCTTCGGCGTGGATGAAATCAACATCGTGGATACCGATGAACGCCATCACCTGGCGCAGGTAGGGCTCCTGGTGATCGCTGGTGGCGCCGGCATGAATGCCGCCACGGGCGGTGAGCACAATGGCGCGTTTGCCGGTCAGCAGGCCCTGTGGGCCGGTTGGCGTGTACTTGAAGGTGACGCCGGCGCGCAGCACGTGGTCCAGCCAGGCTTTCAGGGTGCTGGGGATGGTGAAGTTGTACATGGGCGCGGCCATGACCAGCACATCGGCAGCCAGCAGTTCATCGGTCAGCTCGTTGGAGCGTGCCAGGGCGTCGAGCTCGGCGGCGCTGCGTTGCGCTTCTGGCTTCATCCAGCCACCCAGCAGGTGGGCGTCCAGGTGCGGTACCGGGTTGGCCGCCAGGTCACGGACGGTGATCTGGTCAGAGGGGTGGGCAGCTTGCCATTGCTCGATGAAATCCCGGGTCAGCTGGCGGGAGATCGAATCCTGCTGACGTGCACTGCTTTCGATGATCAATACGCGGGACATGGGTGCCTCCATCGGCAAAAAGGGTTGCGAGTCGATGGAGGGAAGACTAAAGCTTGACCTATCGATTAAAAAGCGTAAAAAGTGGGTGTAACATATCGATTAATTTGTTTATTCAGCCGAGCAGGCAACCGTGACACGCAGCTTGATGATCTGCCGGTTGAACTTGGCAGTGACGTCGGCGCGTTTGCCTGCCGGCACATTCACACGCCGCACCCTGGGGGCCTCGGGGCCATTGCGGAAGGTGACCTTGCAGGCAGCGGGCACTTGGCCATAGTTGTCCAGGGTGATGGCGCCGATATCGTAGGCGGTGTCGTAGGCAGTGGCATCGAGCTTCACCCCGTCGATGTGTTTTTCCACCTCAATGGGGTAGGCAAACGCTGCAACCGGCAGGCACAGCAGCATTGCTGCACATAATTTTTTCATCGGCGCTCTCCTTGAAAGAGCGCAGCTTAGGACAACAGGAGCACCACATGAAAGCGCCGCGCGTGACCCTAGACCAGTGGCGGACCCTGCAGGCGGTGGTCGATCACGGCGGCTTCGCCCAGGCAGCCGACGCCCTGCACCGCTCACAGTCGTCGGTGAGCTACACCGTGGCGCGCATGCAGGAACAACTGGGCGTGCCGTTGCTGCGCATCGACGGGCGCAAGGCAGTGCTCACCGAGGCCGGCAACGTGCTGCTGCGCCGCTCGCGCCACCTGGTCAAGCAGGCCAGCCAGCTGGAAGACCTGGCCCACCACATGGAACAAGGCTGGGAAGCGGAAGTGCGCCTGGTGGTCGATGCTGCCTACCCCAGTGCCCGCCTGGTACGCGCCCTGGCTGCCTTCATGCCGCAAAGCCGGGGGTGCCGCGTGCGCCTGCGCGAGGAGGTGTTATCGGGGGTGGAGGAAGTCATGCTCGAAGGCATCGCCGACCTTGCCATCAGCAGCTACAGCATCGGGGGCTACCTGGGTGCGGAGCTGAGCGCGGTGGAGTTCGTGGCGGTTGCCCACCCAGAGCACAGCCTGCACCGGCTGGGCCGTGAACTGACCTTCCAGGACCTGGAAAGCCAGTTGCAGGTGGTGATTCGTGACTCCGGCCGTGCCCAGCCCCGTGACGTGGGCTGGCTGGGCGCCGAGCAGCGCTGGACGGTAGGCAGCCTGGGCACCGCCACCACCTTTGTCAGCAGCGGCCTGGGCTTTGCCTGGCTGCCGCGGCACATGATCGAACGCGAGCTGCGCGACGGCGTGCTGAAACCTCTGCCGCTGGACCAGGGTGGCAGCCGCCACCCGCTGTTCTACCTTTATTCGAGCAAGGAAAAGTCCCTGGGCCCGGCCACGCAGATCCTCATCGACCTGCTGCGCAATTTCGACACGGCACCACTGGACGTGCCCTTCGCCGCCCCCGCCCAAGCCTGACAGGACCGCGCCCATGGCTTATTTCGAACACGAAGGCTGTGCACTGCACTACCGCGAGTATGGCCAGGGTGAGCCACTGGTGCTGCTGCACGGCCTGGGCTCCAGCAGCCAGGACTGGGAACTGCAGGTGCCGCTGCTAAGCCAGCACTACCGGGTGATCCTGATGGACATCCGCGGCCATGGCCGGTCCGACAAGCCCCACGACGGTTACCACATCGCCACCTTCAGCGCCGACCTGCTGGCCTTGCTCGAGCACCTGCACACCGGGCCCGTGCACCTGGTGGGGCTGTCCATGGGCGGCATGGTGGGTTTCCAGTTTGCCATCGACCACCCCCAGTGGCTGCGCAGCCTGTGCATCGTCAACAGTGCGCCCGAGGTCAAGCGTCGCACGCGCAGCGACTGGCTCTGGTGGCTGAAACGCCGTGGGCTGGCCACCGTGCTCAGCGTCGAAACGGTCGGCAAGGCCCTGGCCCAACGGTTGTTCCCCAAGCCAGAGCAGGCCGCGCTGCGCCACACCATGGCGCAGCGCTGGGCCCGTAACAACAAGCGCGCCTACCTCAAGAGTTTTGACGCCATCGTGGGCTGGGGCGTACAGGAACGCATCGGGCAGATCCACTGTCCTACCCTGGTGATTGCCGCCGACCACGATTACACCCCGATACAACTCAAGGCGGCGTACGTCGCCCTGATGCCCCAGGCAACGCTGGTAGTGATCGAAGATTCCCGGCACGCTACCCCCCTTGATCAACCCCAGGTTTTCAACCAGACCCTGCTGCAGTTTCTTGCAGCGGCTTGCTCCCCTGAAGGATCTTTGCGCCCATGCTGAAAAAACTCCTGCTTACCGCTTGCTCCGTTGCTTTTGCCACCAGCGTCATGGCTTCGGACAAGACGCCGCACGTGCTGCTGGACACCAGCTTCGGCCAGGTAGAAATCGAGCTCAATGCCGAGAAAGCCCCGGTCAGTACCAAGAACTTCCTGCAGTACGTCGACAGTGGCTTTTACAACAACACCATCTTCCACCGGGTAATCCCGGGCTTCATGGTGCAGGGCGGTGGCTTCACCGAGCAGATGGTGCAAAAGCAGACCAAAGACCCGATCCACAACGAGGCCAACAACGGCCTGATGAATACCCGGGGCACGCTGTCGATGGCGCGTACCTCCGACCCGGATTCGGCCACCAGCCAGTTCTTCATCAACGTGGCTGACAACGACTTCCTCAACCCGGGGCGTGACCGCGGCTACGCCGTGTTCGGCAAGGTGACCAAGGGGATGGAGGTGGTGGACCAGATCGTCAATTCGCCCACCACCATCAAGAAAGGCATGCGTGACGTGCCTGCCGACCCCGTTTTCATCAAGTCGGCCAAACGCATCGACTGATCGCGAGTCTCACAAGGACGTGCGCCGCTTCGCGGCTGGATGAACAGGAGTTGCATCGCCCATGCTGTACCGTCGTTTCGAACAACTGATCGATATTTTCCGCGACGCCCCGAGCGAGGCACCTCCCAGCCGCGTGTGGCCCTTCTACCTGTATTACCTGCGCCAGGTCTGGCCCAGCTTCCTGGCGCTGCTGGTGGTGGGCCTGGTGGCCTCGTTGATCGAGGTGGCCATGTTCAGCTTCCTCAGCCGCATTATCGACCTGGCCCAAGGCACACCGAATACCCGTTTTTTCAGCGAACACAGCGGCGAGCTGGTGTGGATGCTGGTGGTGGTACTGGTGTTGCGCCCGCTGTTTTTCGGCCTGCATGACCTGCTGGTGCACCAGACCATCAACCCGGGCATGACCAGCCTGATCCGCTGGCAAAACCACAGCCACGTGCTCAAGCAGAGCCTGAATTTTTTCCAGAGCGACTTCGCCGGGCGCATTGCCCAGCGCATCATGCAGACCGGTAACTCGCTGCGCGATTCTGCGGTGCAGGCGGTGGACGCGCTGTGGCACGTACTGATCTACGCCATCACCTCGCTGGTGCTGTTCGCCGAGGCGGACTGGCGGCTGATGCTGCCGTTGCTGGCGTGGATCGTGGGCTATATCGCGGCGCTGTTCTACTTCGTGCCGCGGGTGAAGGAACGCTCGGTGGTTTCTTCCGATGCCCGCTCCAAACTGATGGGACGCATTGTCGACGGCTACACCAACATCGCCACCCTCAAGCTGTTCGCCCACACCGACCATGAACAGCAATATGCCCGCGAGGCCATCAGCGAACAAACCGAGAAAACCCAGCTGGCATCACGGGTGATCACCAGCATGGACGTGGTCATCACTACCCTCAACGGCCTGCTGGTGGTGGCAACCACGGGGTTGGCGCTGTGGTTGTGGAGCCAGTCGCTGATCACCGTGGGCGCTATCGCCCTGGCCACCGGCCTGGTCATCCGCATCGTCAACATGTCGGGCTGGATCATGTGGGTGGTCAATGGCATCTTCGAGAACATCGGCATGGTCCAGGACGGTTTGCAGACCATTGCCCAGCCGGTCACCGTCACCGACCGCCCCGATGCCCAGCCCCTGAAGGTTAGCCGGGGCGCCGTGCGCTTCGACAACGTGGGTTTCCACTATGCCAAGGCAGCCAATGTGATCGAGGGGCTGAACCTGGATATCCGCCCTGGTGAGAAGATCGGCCTGATTGGCCCCTCCGGCGCGGGCAAGTCGACCCTGGTCAACCTGCTGCTGCGCCTGTACGACGTGCAGGCCGGGCGCATTCTTATCGATGGCCAGGACATCGCCGAGGTCAGCCAGGCCAGCCTGCGAGCTCAGATCGGCATGATCACCCAGGACACCTCGCTGCTGCACCGCTCCATCCGCGAAAACCTGCTGTACGGCCGCCCCGAGGCGAGCGACGCCGAGCTGGACGAAGCGGTGCGCCGCGCCCGCGCCGATGAGTTCATCCCGCAACTGTCGGATGCCCAGGGGCGCACCGGGCTGGACGCGCATGTGGGCGAGCGCGGGGTGAAACTGTCTGGCGGCCAGCGCCAGCGCATTGCGATCGCTCGGGTGCTGTTGAAGAATGCGCCCATCCTCATCATGGACGAGGCCACTTCAGCGCTGGACTCGGAAGTGGAAGCGGCCATTCAGGAAAGCCTCGAAACGCTGATGCAGGGCAAAACGGTCATTGCCATTGCCCACCGCCTGTCGACCATTGCCCGCATGGATCGGCTGGTGGTGCTGGACAAGGGCCGTGTGGTCGAGGTGGGCAGCCACAGTGAACTGCTACAGCAGCGGGGCTTGTACGCGCGGCTGTGGCATCACCAGACCGGCGGGTTTGTCGGGGTCGACTGACCCCTTCACCCCTGACGATAAGGCAACATGCCTCGCGCCTCTTCGGCATAGGCCATCACACCCGCACGCTCCTGCACCAGAAACTCGTCCACCGCACGGCGCAACCCCGGGTGCAACAGGTAGTGCCACGAACGGGTCAGCACAGGCTCGAAGCCACGTATCAGTTTGTGCTCACCCTGCGCCCCGGCGTCGAAGCGTTGCAGGCCCTCGGCAATGGCGTAGTCCATGCCCTGGTAGAAACAGGTTTCAAAGTGCAGCCGGTCGAATTCGTCCAGGCAACCCCAGTAGCGGCCAAACAGGCTGCCTCCGCCCACCAGGCTCAGGGCCATGGCCACGTCCCGCCCACCTTGGCGCGCTATCACCACGCGCAGCGCCTGGGGCATGCGTGCGGCCAACAGGCTGAAGAATTCACGGGTCAGGTACGGCGCGCGGCGGCGCACTGCGTAGGTGTTGGCGTAGCACAGGAACACGAAATCCCACTGGGCTTCCGTCAGCTCATCGCCACGGTACCAGCAGAAGTCGATGCCCTGCCCTGCCACCTGCTCACGCTCCTTGCGCATCTGTTTACGCTTGCGCGAGCTGAGGCTGTCGAGAAAATCCTGAAAATCACGGTACCCCTTGTTCTGCCAATGAAACTGGCACCCCAGGCGCTCCAGCCAACCGGGCAGCCCGGCAAATTGCTCATCCAGCGCGGTGTCGGTGAAATTGACATGCGCGCTGGACAGCCCCGCCTTGCCCAGGTACTCCGGCAGCGCCTGCAACAGCAGCAAGCCGTCCGCCGCATCCGCCGCCAGCAACCGCGGCCCGCTTACCGGGCTGAACGGCACCGCGCCCAACAACTTGGGGTAGTAGGCAATGCCCGCCCGTTCGCAGGCATCCGCCCAGCCATGATCGAATACGTATTCGCCAAACGAGTGCCATTTACGGTAAGCCGGCAGCAGCGCCCGCACCTGCCCGTCCCGCTCCAGCACCACGTGTTCGGCGGCCCAGCCGGTGGCACGGGCGACACTGCCACTGTCTTCCATGGCGCTGAGAAACGCGTGGCTTAAAAACGGCTGACCATCGGGCACCAGGGCATCCCAGGTGGCCGCAGGCAGATCATGCAATTGAGCAAGGCTGTACAGGCTGGTCACGGTTTTGGCTCACGGCAGAGAGGTACCCAGTATCCCCAAGGCAGGCGGGCGACTCAAATGGTGAACGCCCGGCTGACCGTAAAACACACCATCACTTAACAACAGTGCCACCATTCCGACATTAATCTGTCACCCGCCCCCGCAATACTTGCGCCTGTTTTCCGGAACACCAGAACCTGTCTATTCAGGCCCTTTCCGGGGACATGCCAACACAAGGGCGGGCGCTTGAGCGTCCCCCATCTTATTCAGTAGGGAGAACCTTATGCGTCTTGTTTCTACACTTACCGGAGTGAGCCTCACCGGCATGATGCTGGCTCTGAGTACTCCGGCCAGTGCGGCCGTCGACGCCAAGCTGCTCGAAATGCTCCGCGCCAACGGCTCGATCAACCAGGCGCAGTACTCCGAGCTGCAGGCGGACCTGGCTCAAGAAACCAAGGAAAAGGCCGCTCAGAAAGCTCAGTCCGACCGGATGAGCTCCTTTGAACAGAAAGTGGCATGGGCCGCCAAAACCCAGGTCAAGGGTGACGTGCGCCTGCGTTACGAAGACGTCAACGTCGACCACCCGATCTCGCGCAGTGGCAACCAGGACCGTGAGCGCGTACGTGCCCGTGTCGGCTTCTACAGCGAGATCAACCCGCAAGTGGATGCAGGCGTGCGTGTGGCCACCGGCAGCAGCGCCGATGCCCGCTCCACCAACCAGAGCCTGGACAACTACTTCGAGAAGAAATCGCTGTGGGTCGACCTGGCCTACCTCGACTGGCACCCCACCGCCGTGCCTAACCTGCACCTGATCGGCGGCAAGATGATGCAGCCGTGGGTAAGCATGGGCGACATCATCTGGGACAGCGACATCAACCCAGAAGGCGTGGCCGCCACCTACAAGACCAACCTGGGCGCCGCCGAAGTGTTCGGCAGCATCGGCCACTACAACCTCAAGGACAACGTAGACGGCGACGGCGTGCAGTTCAAACACGACGCCCAACTGTACGCGGCCCAGCTGGGTACCAAGTTCAACGCGGCTGATACCGTCAAGGTCACCGTGGGCGGCAGCATCTACGGTTACGACAACGACAAGGCCTCTGCTGCCCTGCGTTCGCTGGGCAACACCACCAACGAGTTCAACCTGGTGGAAGGTTTCGGCCAGGTGGACTTCACCGGCTTCGCCATCCCGCTGTCGGCCTACGGCCAGTTCGTCAAGAACACCGAAAGCACCGATGGCAAGGACAAGGCCTGGCTGGCTGGCTTGAAGAGCAAGATCGGCGCCTGGAGCCTGGACTACAACTACCGCGACGTGCAGCGTAACGGTGTGGTGAGCCTGTTCACCGACTCGGACTTCGGCAACGGCTTCACCGGTTCCCGTGGCCACAAGTTCAAGGTGGGTTACGAAATCGACAAGAACTTCGCCCTGGGCGCGGCCTACATGATGGCCAAGACCGACTACTCCAACCTGCCCAACAGCAATGCTGATGTAGACACTCTGCAGGTAGACCTGGAAGCCAAGTTCTAAACCGTACGCCCCTCTGCTTCACTTGAAACGGGAAACACCGAACCCCATCCGGTGTTTCCCGTTTTTTTGTGTGTAACGCCTAGGCGTAGCAAGCGCAGAAAGGATCAGCGCTTGCGCAAGATCACGCTGCCAATCGAATACCCCGCCCCAAACGAACTCAACACTCCCAGAGAGCCCTTGGCCAGGTCGTCCTGGTAGAGGTGGAAGGCAATCACCGACCCTGCCGAACTGGTGTTGGCATAGCGGTCCAGGATCACCGGCGCGTCTTCTTCAGCCACTTCACGCCCCAGCAGCTTCTTGACGATCAGGTGGTTCATGCTGAGGTTGGCCTGGTGCAGCCAGAAGCGCTTCACATCGCCGGGCTGCAAGCCATTTTCCTGCAGGTGCTCCCCTACCAGCTCAGCCACTTTGGGGCAGACCTCGCGGAACACCTTGCGCCCTTCCTGGATGAACAACTTGTCGGCGGCACCCTCGCCCTCTTCAGCCGCACGGTTGAGGAAACCGAAGTTGTTGCGGATGTTGTTGGAGAACTCGGTCCACAGCTTGCTGCTGACCACATCGAACTGGTGGTTGGAACTGGCCTGGTCGGCACGCTCAAGCAGTACTGCGGTGGCCGCATCGCCAAAAATGAAGTGGCTGTCGCGATCGCGAAAGTTCAGGTGCCCGGTACACACTTCCGGGTTCACCATCAGCACGGCCCGCGCTTGCCCCAAGGCCACGCTGTTGGCTGCCGTCTGGATACCGAATGTGGCGGAGGAACAGGCCACGTTCATGTCGAAGGCAAAGCCTTGAATGCCCAGGGCCTGCTGCACCTCGATGGCGATGGCCGGGTAAGGCCGCTGCAGGTTGGAGCAGGCGACGATGACCCCGTCGACATCGGCCGGTGTACGCCCGGCACGCTCCAGTGCCTGGCGCGCTGCCGCCACCGCCATTTCGCAGAGCACCGACGGCTCGTCGTTGCTACGCTCCGGCAGGCGCGGCTTCATGCGTTGCGGGTCGAGGATGCCGGCCTTGTCCATGACGAAGCGGCTCTTGATGCCAGAGGCTTTTTCGATGAAGGCAGGGTCCGACAAGGGCGCCGCTTCGACCTCACCGCGCGCGATGGCAGCGGCGTTGTCCTGGTTGAACTGCTGCGACCAGGCATTGAAGGACGCCACCAGTTCTTCGTTGGAAATGCTCTGGGCCGGGGTGTACAGGCCGGTGCCGCTGATCACGACATTATGCACGGTGGTTCCTCTGGTCGAAGGCCACCGCCACTGGGCGCTGGCTGGAAACATGACAGGTAGTGGCACTTTAGTGCCAATTGTAAAACGAGGGCTTTGCCTCAAGGGGCCGCGGGCGGCCCCAAATTGCCTCAATAGTGCCACAAGTCTGGAAGTTTAGCCTTCCACCTGGCTCCATTGCTTGCTCAGGCGCTTGTCAGAAATCGGCACCTTGGTGCCCAACTGCTGGGCGAACAGCGACACGCGATATTCTTCCAGCCACCACCGGTAAAGCGTCAGCTGTTCGTCGCGCTTGCCTTCCTGGGCATGCTTGTCGGCCCGCGCCTTGTACTGCGCCCACAGGTTGGCCAGCTCACCGCTCCACACCCGGTCTTTCTGCACCTGCGAGCCGAGTTTCTCCAGGCGAAGTTCCACCGCCTTGAGGTACCGGGGCAGTTCCTTGAACCAGGCCGACGGTGTTTCGCGTACAAAGCCCGGGTACACCAGGTTGCCCAGTTGCTGCTTGATGTCGTTCAGCGCCACGGCCTGGCTCAGGTCAATCTTGCCCTTGAAGCGCTTCTGCAGCCCGTGCCACAGCTTCAGCACCTCCAGCGTCTGGCGTGCCAGGCGTTCGGCGTGTTCGGCCCAGTTGCCACGCTTGCGGTCGGCCAGCGCCGCCAGCGCGGCGCCATCACGCGGGAGGGCCTGCTCACCCTCAAGCACGCAGCTGTCCAGGCTCGCCAGCAGGATGTCCTCGACCAGCGCTTCCACCCGGCCCAGCTCGCGGTACAGCAAGCCCAGTTCGGTCAGCCCTGGCAGCTTGCCGCGCAGGAACTTGGCCGGCTCGGCCAGTTGCTGCAACAACAGCCGCTGCAAGGCGCGACGGTGCTGGAACTGGGCTTCGGCCTGGGTCGAGAAACGCCCTTCGCGCACCGCGCCCTGCTCCTCAACCAGCGCGGGGTAAACCGTCATCGACAGGCCGGCGATGTTCTGCTGGGCCGTTTGCTTGACCTCATTGAACGCTTTGGCCTGCACCGGTTGGTCACCCTTGGCGTCACGCGGCACGGCCAGCGCAGCCTGGCTGGCGGCGGCAAAGCGTGCCGTCAGCTCGGCCAGGTCACGGCCTTCGCCCAGGAACTTGCCCTGGCCGTCGACCACTTCGATGTTCATGCGCAAGTGGCCTTCGACCAGGTTGATCGACTCCTCCCAGGCCTCGTCCGACACCCGCGCACCGGTCATGCGCAGCAGTTCCTGGCCAAGGGCCTGGGGCAGCGCACCCTGGCCGAAGGCCATGCGCGCCAGCGCGGCCTTGACGAAGTCGGGCACCGGCACGAAGTTCTTGCGCAGGGCCTTGGGCAGGTTGCGCACCAGTGCCACGCACTTGGCCTCCAGCAAACCGGGCACCAGCCATTCCAGGCGCTCGCCCGGCAGGCTCGGCAGCAGCGGTGCCGGCACCCGCACGGTCACGCCATCGCGGGCGTGGCCCGGCTCGAAGTGGTAGCTCAGCGGCAGGCGCAATTCGCCCACCTGCAGGCTGTCGGGGTACTGCGCAGCGGTGACTTCACTGGCCTCACGGGCCAGCACGTCTTCCTCGCGCATGATCAGCAAGTTGGCATCCTTCTGGCTGCCCATGCGGTACCAGCTGTCGAACGTGGCGGCCTGGTGGATCCCGGCCGGCAGGCGCGCTTCGTAAAACGCGTACAGCGTTTCTTCGTCCGCCAGAATGTCCCGGCGCCGGGCCTTGGCTTCCAGTTCATCCAATTCTTCAAGCAGGCGCTTGTTGGCCGCCAGGCACTTGGCCCGGGACTGGATTTCGCCGCCCACCAGGCCCTCACGGATGAACAGCTCGCGCGATGCGACAGGGTCGATGGGGCCAAAGTGAACCGGCCGGCGCCCTACCAGAATCAAGCCGTACAGGGTGATCTGCTCGTAGGCCACCACTTGCCCGCGCTTCTTCTCCCAATGGGGTTCGAAGTGGTTCTTCTTGATCAGGTGCCCTGCCAGGGGCTCGATCCAGTCCGGCTCGATACGGGCAACCACCCGCGCATACAGCTTGGTGGTTTCCACCAGCTCAGCCGCCATCACCCACTGCGGGCGCTTGCGCCCCAGGCCCGAGGAAGGGTGCACCCAGAAGCGCCGCTGACGCGCGCCCTGGTAGTCACCGTCTTCGGTCTTGTGGCCAATCTGGCTGAGCAGGCCACTGAGGATGGCCTTGTGCATCTTCGGGTAGTCACAGGGTTCTTTGTTTACCGTCAATTGCAGCTCGCGGCAGATCAGCGCCAACTGCCGATGGGCATCGCGCCACTCACGCAAGCGCAGGTAATTCAGGAACTGCTTGCGGCACCAGTTGCGCAACGGATTGGCGGTCAAGGCCTGGCGTTGTTCCTCGAACCCGCGCCACAGGTTCACCAGTGCAGCAAAGTCCGAATCCACATCCTTCCACTGGGCGTGCGCCTGGTCTGCCGCTTGCTGG
The DNA here is from genome assembly GCF_016647865.1 of Pseudomonas sp. S60. Taxonomy (NCBI): domain Bacteria; kingdom Pseudomonadati; phylum Pseudomonadota; class Gammaproteobacteria; order Pseudomonadales; family Pseudomonadaceae; genus Pseudomonas; species Pseudomonas sp. S60. The sequence goes on from NZ_JACVVH010000025.1 coordinate 12,784, forward strand.
CGCTCGGGCGGGCGCTCGCGCGGGTCTTGTACCGACAGCGCACTGGTGACGATGAGCACTTCCTGCAAGCTACCCAGGCGTGCGCCTTCGAGCAGCATGCGGCCCAGGCGCGGGTCGATGGGCAAGCGCGCCAGCTGGCGGCCGATGGGCGTGAGCTGGTTCTCGCGGTTGACCGCCGACAGTTCCTGCAACAGGTTGAAACCGTCGCTGATGGCCTTGCCATCGGGTGGCTCGATGAACGGAAACGCATCAATGGCGCCCAGGCGCAGGTGCAGCATCTGCAGGATCACCGCCGCCAGGTTGGTGCGCAGAATCTCCGGGTCGGTAAACGCCGGCCGGCTGTTGAAATCCTCTTCGCTGTAGAGGCGCACACAGATGCCTGGTTCCACCCGGCCACAGCGGCCCTTGCGCTGGTTGGCGCTGGCCTGGGACACCGCCTCGATGGGCAGACGCTGCACCTTGGCGCGGTAGCTGTAACGGCTGATACGCGCGGTGCCGGTATCGATCACATAGCGTATGCCGGGCACGGTCAGCGAGGTTTCCGCAACGTTGGTGGCCAGTACCACCCGGCGCCCGGTGTGGGGCTGGAAGATGCGCTGCTGCTCGGCCGGCGACAGCCGGGCGTAAAGCGGCAGAATCTCGGTATGGCGTAGCTGGGCCTTGCGCAGGATCTCCGCGGCGTCGCGAATCTCCCGCTCGCCCGGCAAAAAGATCAGCACATCGCCTGGCCCCTTGCTTTCACCGCGCTCGTGCTGGGCCAACTCGTCCAGGGTGGCGAGGATGGCCTGGTCGACGGTGAGGTCGTCCTCGATCCGGTTGCCCTCCTCGTCCTGCTCACTGGTCAGCGGCCGGTACCAGGTGTCCACCGGGTAGGTGCGCCCGGACACCTCGATGATCGGCGCACCGTCGAAGTGCCTGGAGAAGCGCTCCAGGTCGATGGTCGCCGAGGTGATGATCAGTTTCAGCTCGGGGCGGCGGTGCAGCAGGGTCTTGAGGTAGCCAAGCAGGAAGTCGATGTTCAGGCTGCGTTCGTGGGCTTCGTCGACGATGATGGTGTCGTAGCGCTCCAGAAAGCGGTCATGCTGGGTTTCAGCCAGCAGAATACCGTCGGTCATCAGCTTGACCAGCGTGTTGGCATCGCTCTGGTCCTCGAACCGCACCTGGTAACCCACCAGGCCGCCCAGCGGCGTGCCGAGTTCCTCGGCCACCCGGGCCGCCACACTGCGCGCAGCGATACGGCGCGGCTGGGTGTGGGCGATCAGGCCATGGCTGCCGCGGCCCAGCTCCAGGCAGATCTTGGGTAACTGGGTGGTTTTGCCCGAACCGGTTTCGCCGGCAATCACCAGCACCTGATGCTCGGCCAGCGCCTTCTTGATTTCATCGCGCTTGGCCGCGATGGGCAGGTTGTCGTCGTAGCGCACCGTGGGCACGCTTTGCTGGCGCGCGGTGACCTGGGCGCAGGAGGCCTGCACCTTGTCCACCCATTGCGCCAGCTTTGCCTCATCGGGGCGCTTGCGCAGTTCGTGCATTTGCCGGCGCAGGCGATGGCGGTCGGCAATCATGGCGTGGTCGAGGTTTTGCAGCAGTTTATCGATGGCGTGGTCAGTCATGGGGCTTTTGAGTGATGCAGGTGAGCCTGCTTTTTCATGATCGGCATGCGGAAAGTGGGTGGATTGTCGCAGATTTGCGGGTTTTCTGCTGCCTGTGCAGGCCCTCTCGCGGGTGAACCCACCCCCGAACGGCGCCGCCCAGCCAGCCTGAATGTTTAGCCATGCCCAACGTAAAGGTCGCCATTCACTGGTTTAATCAACCCAACATCGCATGTGAGTATCCAAGGCATGACCCCGTTCCAGCCCAGCAACCCGCCATCGCCCCGCCCTTCGCTGCCGAAGGCCAGGCGCCGTGCCGGGGAAAATCCGCTGGTGCATGTCATCCTCGCCTTCTGGGCCTTGTGGCACTGCCGCCACGCCCGCCCGCCGGATACCTCGCTTACGCCGCTGTGACCCAAACCGGCCACACCCTGGCCGATTGACTCAGTTGGGCCGCTTGCCAGCGCGGCGGCCCCGTGCGCCCGCGAGCGACTTCATCATGCACTTTGCCCCTGTAGAGCAGGCCAACCGTTTTCTGGCCGACAACCCTGATATCGAACTGTTCGAGCTGTTCATCCTCGACGCCAATGGCGTGCCCCGCGGCAAGCTGCTGCACCGCGATGAACTGCTGGCCGTGTACCAGAGCGGCCGTCCGCTGCCCAGCACCATCCTGGGCCTTACCCTCAATGGCGATGACGTGGAGAACTCCGGCCTGGTGTGGGACGTGGGCGACATCGACTGCCGTGCCTACCCACTGGAGAACAGCTTGGTGCGCCTGCCTTGGCGGCGCATACCCACCGCTGCGGTGCAGGTGAGCATGCACCCCGACGAGGGCCTGCCTGCCAGCGTCGCCGACCCGCGCCATGTGCTGGTACGCACTGTCGAGGCACTCAAGGCCGACGGCTATCACCCGGTGATGGCCTGCGAACTGGAGTTCTACCTGCTCGACCAGCAGCCCGACGCCCAGGGCCGCCCCCAGCCTGCACGGGATAATGACGGTGGCCGGCCGCGCACCACGCAGGTATACGGGCTGCGCGAGCTGGAGCAGATCGAGCCGTTTCTGGCCGACCTGTATGCAGCCTGCAAGGCCCAAGGCATTCCGGCGCGTACGGCGATTTCGGAGTACGCCCCTGGGCAAGTGGAAATCACCCTGGAGCACGGTGAAGCGCTGCAGGCCATGGACCAGGCGGTACGCTACAAACGCCTGGTGAAAGGTGTGGCCCATGCCCACGGCATGCAGGCCTGCTTCATGGCCAAGCCGTTCGCGCAACTGGCCGGGACCGGCATGCACATGCACCTGAGCCTGGCCGATGACGCCGGCCGTAATCTGTTTGCCAGTGAGGACAAGGCCGGCACCCCGCTGCTGCGCCAGGCCATCGCCGGCATGCTGCGCCACCTGCGTGATTCGCTGCTGCTGTTCTGCCCCAACGCCAACTCCTACCGGCGTTTTCAGGCCAACAGCTATGCGCCGCTGGCCCCCACCTGGGGTGTCGACAACCGCACAGTGAGCCTGCGGGTGCCGGGAGGCCCTGCGGCCAGCCGGCACGTGGAGCACCGGATCTGCGGTGCCGATGCCAACCCCTACCTGGCTGCCGCGGCAATCCTGGCCGCCACCCACTGCGGTATCCGCGAGCAACTCGACCCGGGCGCGCCTGTGCAAGGCAACGGCTATGCCCAGGCCACCGAACACCTGCCTACCGACTGGCTGACCGCCCTCGAAGCCCTGCAGCATTCAGGTTGGGCCCAGCAGGCGCTTGGCGAGCAGTTCCTTGGCGTGTACCTGAAGGTCAAGCGCGCCGAGTACCGCCAGTTCATGGCCGAAGTCAGCGAGCAGGACTGGCGCTGGTACCTGCACCAGGCCTGAGCCCCCATCAAACAAGGAATTGCCATGAATGCAGCATTGAACAAGGGCCCGGCGCAGCGCGCACCGTCCTACTACAGCGCCACCCTCAACGACCACACGCAGTACCCCCAGCTTCAGGGCACGGTGCAGGTGGACGTGGCGATCATCGGCGGTGGCTTCACCGGTGTGGCCACCGCCGTGGAGCTGGCCGAGCGGGGCCTGAAGGTCGCCATCATCGAAACCCACCGCATTGGCTGGGGCGCCAGCGGGCGCAATGGCGGCCAGGTCACTGGCAGCCTGTCTGGCGACGAAGCCATGCGTTCGCAAATGCGCCAGCACCTGGGCGCCGAGGTGGACGACTTCATCTGGCACCTGCGCTGGCGCGGGCACCAGATCATCGAGCAGCGCGTGGCGCGCTATGGTATCGATTGCGACCTCAAGCATGGCCACCTGCACGCGGCCATGAAGCCCTCGCACCTGCGGGAGTTGCATGCGTTCCAGGCCGAGGCCCAGCGCCGGGGCATGGGCGAGCAGGTACACATGCTCGACCAGGCCGCCGTGGCAGACCACCTGCAAAGCCCGCTGTACCTGGGGGCGCTGAAAAACCTGCGCAACCTGCACCTGCACCCGCTCAACCTGTGCCTGGGCGAAGCACGCGCGGCCCATGGCCTGGGCGCGCTGGTGTTCGAAAACTCCGAAGTGCTGGACATCGTGCACGGCCCGCGCCCGGCAGTGGTCACCGCCCATGGCCGGGTGGAAGCCCGCCAGGTGATGCTGGCCGGGGACGTGTACCACACGCTTGAAAAGCGCCAGCTCAAGGGCAAGATTTTCCCGGCCATGGGCGGCATCGTCACCACGGCGCCGCTGGGCGAGCTGGCCGAGCAGATCAACCCGCAGGACCTGGCCGTGTATGACTGCCGCTTCGTGCTCGACTACTACCGGCTGACCGCTGACAAACGGCTGTTATTCGGCGGCGGCGCCAATTATTCCGGGCGGGACTCGCGGGATATCGAAGGTGAGTTGCGGCCTTGTATCGAGCGCACCTTCCCGGCGTTGAAAGGCGTACCCATCGATTTCCAGTGGAGCTGCGCCATGGGCATTGTGGTGAACCGCATTCCCCAACTGGGCAAGCTGTCGGGCAACGTCTGGTACTGCCAGGGGTACTCGGGGCACGGAATTGCCACCAGCCACATCATGGGTGAAATCATGGCCGAGGCGTTGACCGGGACGCTGGAGCGGTTCGATACCTTTGCCCAGTGCAAGCATGTGCGTGTGCCGATGGGGGACTTGCTGGGCAACCCGTTGCTGGCCGCAGGCATGTGGTACTACCAGATGCTGGAGAAATTGCGCTGATCGACGGGCGATGGGCTGCGGAGCAGCCCTAGATCCCCATCTGCGCCCTGAGCCGTCCGCCCTGCCAACGGCGGACAGGGCTCAGGCAGTCTTCTTCAGACCTTGCTTTTTCAACTCTTCGTCACGCAACTCGCGGCGCAGGATCTTGCCCACGTTGGTGGTAGGCAGCACATCGCGGAACTCGATCTGGCGGGGCACCTTATAGCCGGTGACATTGGCGCGCATGTGCTCCATCACCTGCTCCTTGGTCAGGGTCATGCCCGGCTTGACCACGATGAACATCTTGATCACCTCCCCGGACTTCTCGTCCGGTATACCGATGGCCGCGCACTGGGACACGCCCGGCAACGCCACCAGCACGTCCTCCAGCTCGTTGGGGTAGACGTTGAAACCCGAGACCAGAATCATGTCTTTCTTGCGGTCAACGATACGCATGTAGCCATCTGGCTGGATCAAGGCGATGTCGCCGGTTTTCAGCCAGCCTTCGCTGTCCAGTATTTCGGCAGTGGCGTCTTCGCGCTGCCAGTAGCCCTTCATTACCTGCGGGCCCTTTACGCACAACTCCCCCACCTCGCCCAGCGGCAACTCATTGCCCGCGTCGTCGATGATCTTGCACAGGGTGGACGGTACCGGAATGCCAATGGTGCCCACCTGGTTGGCCTGGGCCGGGTTCACCGCCGCCACGGGGCTGGTTTCGGTCATGCCGTAACCCTCGCAAATGGCGCAACCTGTAACGGCCTTCCAGCGCTCGGCCACGCTCAGTTGCAAGGCCATGCCGCCAGACAGGGTAATTTTCAGGGCAGAGAAGTCCAGGCTGCGGAAGGCATCACTGTTGCACAGGGCCACGAACAGGGTATTGAGGCCGACAAAACCGGTGAACTTCCATTTGCCCAGCTCCTTGACCATCGCCGGCAAATCCCGTGGGTTGCTGATCAGCACGTTGTGGTTGCCGATGAGCATCATGGCCATGCAATGGAAGGTAAAGGCGTAGATGTGGTACAGCGGCAGCGGGGTGATGAGGATCTCGCAGCCTTCATGCAGGTTCGCCCCCATCAGGGCCCTGCACTGCAGCATGTTGGCCACCAGGTTGCGGTGGGTGAGCATCGCACCCTTGGCCACGCCCGTGGTACCGCCGGTATACTGCAGCACCGCCACGTCATGGGCCTGCGGGTTGGCTTCAACCACCGGCTGGCCCTTGCCCAGGGCGATGGCGTCGTTGAAGCGCACGGCCTGAGGCAGGTGGTAGGCCGGCACCATCTTCTTCACATACTTGATGACGCTGTTGATCAGCAGCCGCTTGATCGGTGGCAGCAGGTCGGCCACCTCGGTGACGATCACGTGCCTGACCTGGGTCTTGGTCACCACCTTCTCGGCCAGGTGGGCCATGTTGGCCAGGCATACCAGCGCCTTGGCACCGGAATCATTGAACTGGTGTTCCATTTCACGCGCGGTGTACAGCGGGTTGGTGTTGACCACGATCAGCCCGGCACGCATGGCACCGAACACGGCCACAGGGTACTGGAGCACGTTGGGCAACTGCACGGCGATACGGTCACCGGGCTTGAGGTCGGTATGCTGTTGCAGCCAGGCCGCGAACGCACCGGACAGCGCATACATTTCGCCATAGGTGATCGTCTTGCCCAGGTTGCTGAAGGCCGGTTTGTCGGCGAAGCGCTGGCAGGATTGCTTGAGTACCGCCTGGATGTTGGGGAATTCGTCCGGATCGATATCCGCCGTTATCCCGGCTGGGTACTTATCCTGCCAAAAATGGTCGATCATTCAAGCCCACTCCTTCAGCAACAGCGAAGTTCGGTTCGCGCATCGAGGCGCTTATTATTGATATGAGATGACGGCGCGTTGCAAACCGGATCATCTGAAAACGGGGCGAGATTAGCAGCTTTGCCTGGGGTCGACCAGAGGCTACGAAAGGCCGTAAGGTCACAAAAATGACTATTTGGCTAGTTATGGTCACATCTAGAGCAAGTGACTTCAGACAGCCTTCTTAAACCTGTATGCGGCAGCCTAGAGCATCCAAGCCGCCCTAACCTGCCGCATGCCTGGGGTTCAGCCGGCGTCGCGCAGCTCCCGGCGCAAGATCTTGCCAACCGGCGTCATCGGCAGCGCGTCGCGCAGCACAATGTGCTTGGGCACCTTGTAACCGGTGAGGTTGGCCTTGCAGTAGGCCTTCAGCTCATCCACGCTCACGCCACCCTCACGGGGCACCACGAACAGCTTGACCGCCTCCCCGGAGCGCTCGTCGGGCACACCGATGGCCGCGCAGCTGGCAACCTGTGGGTGGGCCATGACCACATCCTCCACCTCGTTGGGGTACACGTTGAAACCCGAGACGATGATCATGTCCTTCTTGCGGTCGACGATGCGGGTAAAGCCGTCCGGGTCGATCACGGCAATGTCGCCTGTCTTGAACCAGCCATCGGCATCCAGCGCCTGGGCCGTGGCTTCGGGCTGCTGCCAGTAGCCCTTCATTACCTGCGGCCCCTTGATGCACAACTCGCCCCGCTCACCCAGCGGCAGTTCGTTGCCCTCGTCGTCGATAACCTTGAATGCAGTACCTGCCACCGGGATACCCACTGTCCCCAGGCGCGCCAGTTGACCATAAGGGTTGGTACTGGCTACAGGAGAGGTTTCGGTAAGGCCGTAGCCTTCGACGATGCGACACCCGGTCAGTTGCTCCCAGCGCTCGGCCGTGGCCTTGACCAGGGCAGTGCCGCCAGAGTTGGTGACTTTCAGCGCCGAGAAGTCCAGTTGGCGGAACCCAGGGTGGTCCATCAGGGCAACGAACAGGGTGTTGAGGCCCAGCAATGCGGAAAACCGCCACTTGCCCAACTCCTTGATGAAGCCGGAAATGTCCCGTGGGTTGGTGATGAGTACGTTGTGGTTGCCGGTTACCATCATGCACATGCAGTTCGCTGTGAACGCATAGATGTGGTACAGCGGCAAGGGGGCGATCATCACTTCCTCGCCGTCCTTGAGCAGCTTCTGGCCATCTGGCCCATGCTGTGAGAAGCACGCCAGTACCTGCAGCATGTTGGCAACCAGGTTGCCGTGGGTGAGCATGGCCCCCTTGGCCAGGCCCGTGGTGCCGCCTGTGTACTGCAGCACCGCGATGTCGTCCAGGCCAAGCGGCACAGCCTTCGGTGAACCACCGCGCCCTTGGCGCAGCGCCTGTTTGAATGACAGGGCCTGGGGCAGATGGTAGGCCGGCACCATCTTCTTCACCTTGTCCACCACGGTATTCACCAGCCACCCCTTGGCCGTAGGCAACAGGTCGCCCATCTTCGCCTCGATCAGGTATTCGATACCGGTATCGGGCAACACCGCCTGAACCCGCTGGCCAAACATGTTCAGGTACACCAGCGCGCGGGCACCGCTGTCCTTGAACTGGTGGCGCATCTCGCGTTCGGTGTACAACGGGTTGGTATTGACCACGATCAGCCCGGCGCGCATGGCGCCGAACACGGCGATCGGGTACTGCAACACGTTGGGCATCTGTACAGCGATACGGTCGCCAGGTTTCAGGCGGGTGTGTTGCTGCAGCCAGGTGGCGAATGCCGCCGATAGCCGCTCCAGGTCGCCGTAGGTCAGCGTCACCCCCAGGTTGCTGAAGGCGGGGCGATCGGCAAAGCGCTTGCAGGAGCGCTCGAAGACTTCGACCACGGAGCTGTAGGCCTGAAGATCGATGGTGGAGGGCACGCCCGCCGGGCGTTTGTCGTTCCAGAAGTCGGCTTGCATTTATTATTGTTCCTCTGCCGGGACCTGCACTGCGTCCTTTTATCCAGGTGCCCGGGCGCGTAGCGGCCAGGCGTTGATTCGACGTTAGCAGGTAAGCGCAGCGCGGCCCACACGCCTGACACCGCCATTAACATTGTGAATCTTATTTGTGCCCTTCCTGCAATCTGGCCCGCTGGGCATACACTGTGTTGGGCGCGAATGTGATCCGGTCGACACCGGCAAGCGTCTCACCCGTCTTGGCCGACGCCCCGTGCGCGACCACCACCGACATGTACTGCTTAAGGAAGCCCCGATGTCCCAGGTCAGCAACACGCCTTACGAAGCCCTAGAAGTCGGCCAGAAGGCCGAATACAAGAAGTCTGTGGAAGAGCGCGATATCCAGCTGTTCGCCGCCATGTCCGGCGACCACAACCCGGTGCACCTGGACGCCGAATTCGCCGCCAAGAGCATGTTCCGCGAGCGCATCGCCCACGGCATGTTCAGCGGCGCACTGATCAGCGCGGCAGTGGCGTGCACCCTGCCCGGCCCTGGCACCATCTATCTGGGGCAGCAGATGAGCTTCCAGAAACCGGTGAAAATCGGCGACACCCTGACCGTGCGCCTGGAGATTCTCGAAAAACTGCCCAAGTTCAAGGTGCGTATCGCCACCAACGTGTTCAATCAGAACGACGAACTGGTCGTTCAGGGCGAGGCCGAGATCCTGGCACCGCGCAAGCAACAGACCGTAGAACTGGTATCGCCACCGAATTTCGTTGCCAGCTGAACCTGGCTTGCGGCATGGCCGGGGCTGCCTGCGCAGCCCCTGCAAGCGCGCTTACGCTGCGCGCCCGAGGATGAATTCCTGGTAACCCGATACGATCACGTACACTGCGAAATAACAGAAGATCAGCGCAGACAGCACGTACGACCACGTCAGCAAGCGATCACCCAGCAGGCGCCCGCCGTGGCTGGCAATGCCGCAGAGGCTCATGCACCACACCAGCCCGGCCACGAAGAACCCTGCCAGAAACAACCCCGCGTCCACCAGGCTGCCGCCGCCAGAGCGGGATATCAGCACGCCCCCTACTGCCGCGAACCACAAGATGGCGCTGGGTGAGGACATCGCCAGGAAGATGCCGCGTAAAAACTCGCGCCAACCAGATTCCACGGCCACGTTGGCGCTCGCCTGCATATGCCCGCCGCGCCAGGCGGCCAGCACCATCTTGATGGCAAACCACACCAGCAGCGCCGAACCGCCCAGCCACAAGGCCCAGCGCACGGCTTCGAATTGCAGCAACACGGTCATGCCTGCTAACGCGGCGATGGCATACAGCAAATCACCCACACACGTGCCAAGGCCAAGCCAGAACCCTTGCAGAAAGCCACGCTGCATGGCCAGCGTAATCATGGCGATGTTGGCTATACCGATGTCCAGGCACAGGGACAGGCTGAGGAGAAAACCATTGGAAAAAGGCATTGGAAGCTCTGCGACGGTGTAAATGGGCGGCGTAGAGCCTGCCACGACTGCGCAGTAGCTGGGAAGAGTCAACCCGTGGGCCGGGCGCTGCCGCCCCACGGGTCGACGCCAAGGCGTATACCTGAGCCGTCATCCCTGCTGGCAGCCGCCGCCCATGGCACGGTATTGAACGGTGTGCACCTGGCCTTGGTGGTCTTCGTAGGTCATGGTGGCAGGCACCACTTCGCACACGTTGGGGATGGTCGACAGGTTGATGACACGCTTGATGTCGAGGTTCATGGAGTAGTCATACTGCTGCGCCACCGGCTCATTGGAAGCAGGCGCAGAAGGGTCTGCGAGGGCGAACGAGGACATACCGACCAACGCAAGTATCAGTAGTGGTTTCATGTTGAATGCCTTCATGTTTCAAGCTGATCGATTGACTTCTGATGCCGTCGCCGGCCCGGAGAAGTTGCCATCGGGCTACCGATGGCACGAAGTACCGATCCCGCTTCTTACTACAGGGGGGATGAGGAAATTCTACGCCTGCCAGGTAATAGTTGAACCCCGCAGTCGGATATTCACCCTTGCCGTATTTGCAACAATCTGCGACAACGTACGCGCCATCCGTCATCGCCATTTCCAGGAGCGCGCTATTTCACAGCCTCTTGCTTGCACACAGCTTTGCCACACGCAACACCGGCTGCTCGACCATTTCTACCGCCAGCAGGGGTCCCGCATGCGTGCCTCTGGCGACGGTCAACTGTGGGTGGCGAGGGCGCCAGAGATCGTTGCGGGCCTAAGCCTGTCCTGTATCGAGGGTGGCTGGTGGCTGACTGGCCTGTTCGTGGCGCCACAACGGCGAGGTACGGGAATCGCACGTGCGCTGATCGAAGCAGCATTGTGCCAACCGTATGGTACGGCCTGGCTGTTCTGCCACCCGACACTGCAGCCGTTCTATGCAAGTGTTGGCTTTGGCCCTGCCGATCACCTGCCCCAGGCGCTGGCCAGCCGGCTGCAGCGCTACCAGCGCAGCAAGGCGCTGGTAGCGCTGCAACGCCGCCAGTATGGCGATGCTGTCAGCGTGGTTGAGGCTCGGCAGTAGCAGGCTCTGTGGGCGCCGGGTGCTCATGCCCCAGCACTTTTACATTCTCTTGCGACTTCTCACCGTCGAAGTCCTTCTCCCCAGGGTCCTTGCCCTCGGCAGACATGTGCTCGATTACCGCATTCATTTCAGCGCCAAGCAGCAGCACGGCGGCTGAAATGTAGAAGTACAGCAGCAGCACGATGATTGCCCCGATGCTCCCGTACATGGCGTTGTAGTCGGCAAACGTTTTCACGTAGTAGGCAAAGCCCAACGAAGCCACGATCCACACCACCACCGCCAGTACCGAGCCTGGGGTAATGAAGCGAAACTTCTGTTTCACATCCGGCATCACGTAGTAGATAAGCGCCACCGCCACCATCAGCAGAATGACGATCACCGGCCAGCGCAGAATGGTCCACAGCGTAACGATGAACTCCTGCATACCGATTTGCGAGGCGATCCACTCCATCACCTGCGGCCCCAGTACCATCAGTGCTGCTGCGGCCAGCAGCATGCCGGCCAAGCCGACGGTATAGAAGATCGACAGCGGGATACGCTTCCATACCGGCCGCCCCTCGGGCACATCATAGGCGGCGTTCATGGCGCTCATCATCAGCCGCACACCGGCCGAGGCGGTCCACAAGGCAATCACGATACCCACCGACAGCAAGCCACCCTTCGACTGCTGCAACTGGTCGATCACCGGGTTGACCTGTTCCAGTGCCTGCGGAGGCAGCACCAGCTCGGACTGCAAGCGCAGCCACGAGAAAAAGTCAGGCAGGTGCAGGAAGCCGATGAGGGCGATCAGGAACAGCAGGAAGGGGAATAACGAGAAAAGCGCCTGATAAGCCAGCGCGGAGGCGTAGGTGGACATTTCGTCATCAAGGAACTCCTTGACGGTGCGCACCAACACGCGGTGCAGGGGCAGGCCCTGCAGGGCGGAAAAAATCATAGCGTCTCCTTTCGCCGCTCTATCGATGTGACTGTTAAGTCTAATAGACCATGCGCTGAGCGCGCTGCTCCCGGCAGTGTTACAAAAAATGCAAAAAACTCACGCAGCTTGTTGCCGCCCTCTGCGCACGGGCATGAAGGCGGCCAAGCATCGGGCATTACTTGTCGGTTGCCTTTTTAACAGCGTCCTTCACATCGCCTTTGACCTGCTGCGCTTCACCCTTGAGTTCCTGCGCCTTGCCTTCGGCCTTGAGCTTGTCGTTGTCGGTCACCTTGCCGATGCCCTGCTTGACGTTGCCCATCGCTTCGTTGGCCAAGCCTTTCGCTTTATCTCCAGTACCGCTCATGGCAAAACTCCTGTGATGTGACACGCGTATCGTGCCGACAAAGGGTGGACTCGGCCGCTTGCGCAAGAGTTTCAAGAAATTTTGCACACAATGCCAAGCGGTAGGCGCAGCGCACCTGCACCACACCACAGCCCCAAGCCTTGCCGCGCCCGGTGCCACCCCTCACAATGCAGGCTTTGAAGGCTTCAACCCGCAGGAACCTGCATGAAACTCGACAAACCCGCCGCCATTGCGCGGCGCAACGATGCACTGGCCCGGCCAGTGCTGACCAGCGCCAACACCCTGTTCGCCATCCTCGACCACAAGCGCAACCTGTGGTGGTTCGACGTGCCGGTGGCACTACTGCGCAAGGGCCAGCCAGATTGGGTCAACCTGTTGCTTCACACCCCGGAAAGCGACGAGTTGCAACACCTGAAAGTGCCCGTCAACTTCCTGCGCGCGCACCAGGAGCAGATGGAGGTGCGCAACCCTGGCAAGCGCCGCTCCACCATCAGCCTGGCCCTGAGCGCCGACCGCGACTCACTGCTGCGCGACACCCGCCCAGGCGGCGAGCACCTGGATTTCCGCAGCTTCGTACAGGGCTGATCAGGCCTTCTCGATGCGGTCGTCATGGATGACGATGCGGCCCTGCTTGAACAGGCCACCAATGGCTTTCTTGAAGTTGCCCTTGCTGACATTGAACAGCTTGCTGATCAGCGCCGGGTCGCTCTTGTCAGACACGCCCAGCACCCCACCTTCGGCCTCCAGGCGGGCCATGATCTGCGCCTGCAGGTCGTCGGACAGCGCCGCCCCCACCGGCTGCAGGCTCAGGGAGATCTTGCCGTCGGCACGTATTTCCTTGATGAAGCCTTTCTCGTGCATGCCAGAGCGCAGGAACTTGAACACCTCATTCTTGTGGATCAAGCCCCAATGGCGGTTGTTGATGATTGCCTTGAACCCCATGGGCGTTTCACCGGCAACCAGCAACTCCACCGGCTGGCCTGGCTTGTAGTCCGCAGGCGCAACGTCCAGGTAGCGGTCCAGGCGTGAGGTGGCGGTGATGCGCCGGGTGCGTTTGTCGAGGTAGACGTGCACCACACAGTAGTCGCCGATCTTCAGCGGGCGGGCTTCTTCGGAGTACGGCATCAGCAGGTCCTTGGACAGACCCCAGTCCAGGAAGATACCCGCACCGTTGATGTCCTTGACCTTGAGGCTGGCGAACTCGCCCACCTGCACCTTGGGCTTTTCGGTGGTCGCGATCAGTTGGTCTTCGCTGTCCAGGTAGATGAACACGTTGAGCCAGTCGTCCACCTCGGTTTCTGCGCCTTTCGGGATGTAGCGCCCTGGCAGCAGAATTTCCCCGTCGGCACCGCCGTCCAGGTACAACCCGAAGTCCACGTGTTTCACAATTTGCAAACTGTTGTAACGCCCAAGCAGAGCCATTTCGGTACATCCTCAAGTCAAGGGGGCTATTTTCCGGATAGACAGCGGGTGGTGTCAAAGCTTCCGGACGGTTACCGGCCTCCCATGCTACAGGCAGATGACCCGGTTGAACCGTCGCCACCCTGCTGCGTCTACCGATTGGCCGCCACTGCAAGGAACAGCTTATGCCGCTTCGCCTGCTCAAGACCGCGCTTGTCACGCTGGGGGTGGTTCTGGCCCTGGGCGCCTGCAGCCGGATCGACCTGGCCTACCGCAACCTCGACCGCCTGGTGCCGTGGTCGCTGGGCGACTACCTGGACATGAACCGTGACCAGAAGGCCCTGCTCGACGATCGGCTCAGGGAGCACCTGGCGTGGCACTGCAAGACCCAGCTGCCTGGCTACCTCGACTGGCTCGACCGGCTGCGCGACATGGTGGCCAACAATCAGGTCACCGACCAGGCCTTGCAGCAGCGTACCCATGAGGCCCGCGAGGCGATTGGCCGGGTGGCAGCCGAAATTACCCCGTCCGCCACTGAACTGCTGCGCGGCATGAGCGATGCGCAGGTAGCAGAGATGCGCGAGGCTTTTCGTGATGACATCGCCGAGCGCCGCAAGGAATACGTAGATACTCCCCTGCCCCAGCAAATTGCCGAGCGGGCCGAACGTATGCAGAAACGCCTGAAACCGTGGCTGGGTGAACTGAGCCCCGGCCAGAAGCAGCGCGTGGTCGCCTGGTCGCAAGCGCTGGGGGACCAGAACCGCGAATGGATTGCCAACCGCGCCCACTGGCAACAGCAACTGCTGTTGGCGGTGAACCAACGCAGCGATGCCAGCTTCCCGGCCCGCATGGCCACGCTGCTGCAGAGCAAGGAGAGCCTATGGACGCCTGAATACCGCCAGGCCTTCCAGAACACCGAACAACAGGCCCGCAGCCTGTTGGTAGACCTGCTACAGCAGAGCACGCCGCAGCAGCGCCAGGTGCTGCAGGCACGGCTGGCAAAAGTGCGCACCGATTTCAGCACGCTCAAGTGCCTGAAGGACTAAGGGCCAGGCGATGTTCAACGTGCCTTGCGCCGATAGGGGAACACGTCGATCACCTTGCCACCGCGTATCGCCGCCTGCAGGCCTTGCCAATAGCTGGCATCGAACAGCTCGCCATGCAGGCGGGTGAACAGGCGCCGCTGGCCCAGGTCGGCAAACAGAAAGGGCGGGAATTCCTCGGGGAACACGTCATGGGGCCCAATGGAGTACCACGGCTCGCCTGACAGTTCGTCTTCCGGGTAGCGCGGCGGCGGGATATGGCGGAAGTTAACCTCCGTCAGATAGCTGATCTCGTCGTAGTCGTAGAACACCACCCGGCCATGACGCGTCACACCGAAGTTCTTCAGCAGCATGTCGCCAGGGAAGATGTTCGCCGCCGCCAGCTGCTTGATGGCCAGGCCGTAATCCTCCAATACCTCCAGCACCTGGGCCTCGCTGGCCTGTTCCAGGTAAAGGTTCAACGGTGTCATGCGCCGCTCGGTCCAGCAATGGCGGATCAGCACCGTATCGCCCTCAAGCACCACGGTGGAGGGCGCCACCTCGAGCAACTCGGCCAGGCACTGCGGCGCGAACCTCGCCACGGGGAAGCGGAAGTCGGCAAAGGCCTGGGTATCGGCCAGGCGCCCTACCCGGTCGATGCTCTTCACCAACCGGTACTTGTCGATCACGGTGGCGCGGTCGACGGTTTTTGACGGCGAGAAACGGTCCTTGATGACTTTGAACACGGTGTTGAAGCCCGGCAGGGTAAACACGCTCATCACCATGCCACGCACCCCGGGGGCCATGACGAAGCGGTCGTCACTGCCAGCCAGGTGGTTGATCAGGGCGCGGTAGAACTCGGACTTGCCCTGCTTGTAGAAACCAATGGAGGTATACAGCTCGGCCACATGCTTGCCCGGCAGAATGCTTTTGAGAAAGCCCACGAACTCACCCGGCACCGGCACATCAGCCATGAAATAGGAGCGGGTGAAGGAGAAGATGATCGAGACTTCAGCCTCGTCGGTGATCAAGGCATCGGCCTCGATGCCCTGCCCCTCCCGGTGCACCAGGGCAATTACCAGCGGCCATTGTTCGTCGCCGTTGTATAACCGGCCGACCAGGTAAGCGCCCTTGTTGCGGTACAGCACCGGCACGAACAGCTCCACCGCCAGCGCTGGGTCGCGGCACACCCAATCGGGCAGGCATTCACGAAGCTGCGCTTCCAGCCGCAGCAGGTCGCCGTCGAGGTCGGCGTAAGGGATGTGGAACCGGTAGTCGGCGAAGATGGCCTGCAACAGCCCGGCAAGGCCGCCGTCGGGGCGATAGGTACGGGTTTGTGCGGCGCGCCGGCGCAACGTTGGGCGTGTGCTGTGGATGAACATGCATTGGTCGCTGATCAGGTCATGGCTGAACAGGCTGCAGAACACCGAGTTGTACCAGGTTTCGGCCAGTTCATCGTCCAGCCGCGGGTCAATCAGCTGGATATAGGCGTTTTTAACCTGCGGCCACTGTGCCACGTCCAGCAGCACCTCGGCGGCAAAGCTCTCGCGCAGCCGCTGGTTGGCCACAGCGACCTGTTCCTCGTAGAGGGTGATGCGCGCAGCGGCCGTGTGCTGGATCTCCTGCCAGCGTGCCTGTTCAAAGCGCTCACGTGCGCCTAGGGTGATGCGCTGGAAATGCTCGCGATAGCCGTCGAAGCCGGTGAGCATCAAGCGGGCAATGGCGGCTGCAGGCCAGGGATGGGGCATACCGGGCACCTCGGTGGCGGGCGGAGATACACAGCTTAGCCGCTCGCCCTGGCGTGTGAGGCCCCTGCCTGCAAATGTAGCTGCCCAGGTTGCAGCGCAAGAAAGCACAAGAAACCCCCTGCTGCCTCGCGTACACTCGCGCCCCCAGCCACGCCCCCGGAGACTGCCATGAGCCCCATCGCTCTAGCCCGCCTGCTAACCCTTGCCGCCGTCTGGGGCGCGAGCTTCCTGTTCATGCGTATCATCGCGCCCGAACTGGGCACGGTGCCCACGGCGTTTTTCCGCGTGTCCATCGCCTGCCTGGGGCTGATCGCGATTGTGGCCGCTGCAGGTGTGCGCTGGGATTTCCAAGGCAAGCTGGGCGCTTGCCTGGTGCTGGGCATGATCAACTCCGGCATCCCGGCAACCTTCTACTCGGTCGCAGCTCAAGTGCTGCCAGCCGGCTATTCAGCCATTTTCAATGCCACGACACCGTTGATGGGTGTACTGATCGGCGTGCTGTTCTTCAAAGAGCCCATGACCCTCGCCAAGCTGTGCGGCATTTTCCTGGGCCTGTTTGGCGTCGCCATTTTAAGTGGCGCCGGGCCGGTGGCACTGGACGCGGCCCTGCTGCAAGGTGCGCTGGCCTGCCTGGCGGCGACCACCTGCTATGGGTTTGCCGGTTTTCTGGCCCGGCGCTGGGTCGGCGGCCTGGACAGCCGCCTGTCGGCGCTGGGCAGCATGCTCGGCGCCACTTTGCTGCTCAGCCCTGTATTCGCCTGGAGCGCGCTCAGCCAGCCACCTGCCAGTTGGGGAGGCTGGCAGGTGTGGCTGTCGCTGCTGGGCCTGGGGCTGCTGTGCACCGCCTTCGCCTACATCCTGTACTTCCGGCTGCTGGCGGAAATCGGCCCGGTCAAGGCCAGCACCGTGACCTTCCTGATCCCGGCGTTCGGTGTGCTGTGGGGGGCATGGCTATTGGATGAGCCGCTGTCCATGGCGCACCTGTACGGCGGCCTGCTGATCGGCGCGGCGCTGTGGCTGGTGCTGCGCCCGGCCCGCCGATGAGCAGCGGCTACCGCAAGGTGCTGTTCCGCCTGGCACAGGACGAGAGCGGCTACCCACCGGCCTCGGTGGAAGGGCTGTGGGCACGGCCAGAACAGGGTGGCTACCGGGTCGACAGCATCCCTTTTCATGTCTACGGCGTCGCACCGGGCGACCTGGTCGCCGCCCGCGAGGAAGGGGCAGAAGCCTGGTTCCAGGGCGTCCTGCACAGTGGCGGTAGCTCGGTGTTCCGGGTAATTGTGAGGCCGCCGGAAAGCCTGCAGCAGGTGCAGGCCGCACTGGTGGAGTTCGGTTGCGTGTGCGAGGCGGAGAAGGCCGTGAGGATGCTGGCGGTGCACGTGTTGCCGGAGCAGGTGCCCGATACTCTGCTGTACTACCTGGTGACCCAGCGCGAAGCCGGCGTGCTCGATTTCGAAGAAGGCGTACTGCGCCATCGCATCCCTGACGATTTGCGCTAACCGCCGGCCCTGGCCATCAGGTGTGGCCTGGGCCGGCTGCGCGAGGGCTTAGAACAACCAGCGGTACAGCAGGTAGGCCACCACCACCGCCAGTACCGGCCGCAGAATGCGGTAGGCCTTGGGGTTGGCGCGTTTGAACTGCTTCACACGGGTGCTGATGCGGTTGCTGAAGCGCTTGCTCCAGGCGTAGGCCTGGTTGATCCCGCCTACGCGCTCTTCATCGGTGTTTTGCGGCGCAGTGGCACGGCCCAGGAAAGCACTGACCTTGCGGTTGATACGCACCATCAGCGGGCTGCTGAGCGGGCGTTCGATGTCGCAGAACAGGATCACCCGGGTGACGTCGGTTTCGTTCTTGACCCAGTGCACATAGGTTTCATCGAACATGACGTCCTGGCCATCACGCCAGGCGTAAGGCTCGCCATCGACGTAGATGCGGCAGGCATCGGAATTGGGCGTGGACAGCCCCAGGTGGTAGCGTAGCGAGCCGGCAAACGGGTCGCGGTGCGGGTTGAGGTGGCTGCCACCCGGCAACAGGGCGAACATGGCGCCCTTGACGTTGGGGATGCTGCTGACCAGCTCCACGGTGCGTGGGCAAAGGGCCTCGGCCGAAGGCAACGGCTTGTCGTACCACTTCAGGTAGAAGCGCTTCCAGCCTTTCTTGAAGAACGAACCGAAGCCGGCGTCGTTGTCCTTTTCGGCGGCACGGATGTAACCCTCGTCGAACAGGCGCATCGCCTCCTCGCGGATTTCCTGCCAGTTGTCCTTGAGCACGTCCAGTTCCGGGAAGCGCTGGCGGTCCAGGTACGGCTTGGATGGCACACCGGAAAACAGATACATCAGGCTGTTGTAGGGAGCAAACAGCGCCGAATGGTTGACGAACTGGCGCAGCACCGGCAGGCGCGCCTTGCCTCGCAGGTGCACGTACAGCACGCTGCCGAAGAACACCAGCAAGACACCCGCCTTGGCTGCAAAGGATAAGGTCATGCATCACTCCTAGGGGAAGGGACCGGCCCGGGCGGCCGCCCTCCTTAAAATCATCCCGCCATCATAAACCGATCCCGCCGAGGTAAAAACAACCTGGGCGGGATCTCACTCATGAAGATTGTGCAATGAAGCCCGCGAGAAAGTGTTGCGCCGGGTCAGCGCCAGGCGGCCTTACTGCTGGTTTTCCTGCTCGCTGAACATATCGCTGAACAGCATGCTGGACAGGTACCGCTCGCCGGAGTCAGGCAGGATCACGACCAGGGTCTTGCCCTGCATTTCGGGTTTTTCCGCCAGCCGCACCGCGGCAGCCATGGCGGCGCCGCAGGAGATACCACACAAGATACCCTCTTCCTGCATCAGACGAATGGCCATGGCCTTGGCTTCTTCGTCAGACACCGTCATCACCTGGTCGACGATGGACAGGTCGAGGTTCTTCGGCACGAAACCTGCGCCGATGCCCTGGATCTTGTGCGGCGTTGGGGTCAGCGCCTCACCCGCCAGCGTCTGGGTGATCAGGGGTGACGACACAGGCTCGACGGCTACAGAGGTGATGGCCTTGCCCTGGGTGTGCTTGATGTAGCGCGACACACCGGTAATGGTACCGCCCGTGCCCACGCCGGCGACGATCACATCCACGGCGCCGTCGGTGTCGTTCCAGATTTCCGGGCCGGTGGTCTTTTCATGGATGGCCGGGTTGGCGGGGTTTTCGAACTGCCCTGGCAAGAAGTACTGCGCCGGGTCCGAAGCCACGATTTCGTTGGCTTTCTCGATGGCGCCCTTCATGCCTTTTGCAGGTTCTGTCAGCACCAGCTCGGCGCCCAGCGCCTTGAGCACCTTGCGCCGCTCCAGGCTCATGGAGGCGGGCATGGTCAACATCAGTTTGTAGCCACGGGCGGCGGCGACGAAAGCAAGGCCAATGCCGGTGTTGCCGGAGGTGGGTTCGACGATGGTCATGCCGGGCTTGAGCTTGCCGGTGCTTTCAGCGTCCCAGACCATGTTGGCGCCGATGCGGCACTTGACCGAGTAACCCGGGTTGCGCCCTTCGATCTTGGCCAGGATGGTCACGCCGCGCGGGGCGATGCGGTTGATCTGCACCAGCGGCGTATTGCCGATGGAATGGGCGTTGTCTGCGTAGATACGGCTCATGGCAGGGGTCCTTGGCATGAAGAGGCACAGAAAGGCTTCAAGGGTAAGCCGGTGCCGGCAGCCCGTAAAGCCTGTTCGAACTCCCCTGCGCAGGCTGCGGTCAACCGCACATCCCGCCTTGGAGACACCGCCATGAGAGCCCGTTATCGCTGGCCGCTGATCGGCCTTGCCAGCTTCATCGTGCTGCTGGTGGCCCTGCACCTTGCCCTGCCCTATCTGGTGCGCGATTACCTCAACCAGAAACTTGCCGACATGGGCGACTACCGCGGCCAGGTGGCCGACGTGGACCTGGCCTGGTGGCGCGGTGCTTACACCATCAACGGGCTGCAGATCGTCAAGACCACCGGCAAGGTGCCGGTGCCGCTGCTAAATGCCCCGGTCATCGACCTGTCGGTAAGCTGGCATGCCCTGTGGTACGACCATGCCGTGGTGGCAGAAGTGGCGTTCGTGCGCCCCGAACTGAACTTCGTCGACGGCGGCAACAAGCAGAACTCCCAGACCGGCCAGGGCACCGACTGGCGCCAGCAGTTGGAAAAGCTGCTGCCGATCACCCTCAACGAAGTGCGCATCAACGACGGCGTGCTGACCTTCCGCAATTTCAATTCCAAACCCCCGGTCACCCTCAAGGCCACAGACCTGCAGGCCAGCGTGCGCAACCTCACCAATATTCGCGACGAAGCCGGCCGGCGGGATGCCAGTTTCCAGGCCACGGCGCTGATTGCAGGGGATGCCAAGGTGGAAAGCCGCGCCACGTTCGACCCCTTCAGCGACTTTGACGATTTCGAATTCCGCCTGCGGGCTACCGGCATCGAGCTGCGCAAGCTCAACGACTTCGCCAGTGCCTACGGCAAGTTCGACTTCAAGGCCGGGCGCGGTGACGTGGTGATCGAGGCCCAGGCCACCAATGGCCGGCTGAGCGGGTACATCAAGCCGCTGCTGCGCGATGTGGAGGTGTTCGACTGGCAACAAGACGTGCAGAACAAGGACAAAGGGGTGCTGCGCTCGGTATGGGAAGCGCTGGTCGGTGCCACGCAGACCGTGCTGAAAAACCAACCCAAGAACCAGTTCGCCACCCGCGTGGAGTTGAGCGGCAGCGTGCGCAAACAAGACATAAGCGCGTTCGAGGCGTTTCTGCAGATTCTGCGCAACGGCTTTGTCCAGGCATTCAACGCGCGCTACGAACGTGGCGCTCCGGATACCGACTGAGCGCCCGTGACTGGGCATTCAAGGGCTGAATACCGGGTGTGCATTTGCAGCCGGGTAGCCCCGCGTTATAGTCGAGGGCTAATCAAATATTGGTGTTGCCGGTACCAACACGGGGCCGGCCACCCGCAGAGGACAACCCCATGAAGTTCGAAGGCACCCGCGATTACGTCGCCACTGACGACCTGAAACTGGCCGTGAACGCGGCGATTACCCTCGAACGCCCGCTGCTGGTCAAGGGCGAGCCGGGCACCGGCAAGACCATGCTCGCCGAGCAACTGGCGGCTTCATTCGGTGCGCGCCTGATTACCTGGCACATCAAGTCCACCACCAAGGCCCAACAGGGCCTGTACGAGTATGACGCGGTCAGCCGCCTGCGCGACTCGCAACTGGGCGTGGACAAGGTCCACGATGTGCGCAATTACCTGAAGAAGGGCAAGCTGTGGGAGGCATTCGAGGCCCAGGAGCGGGTCATTCTGCTGATCGATGAAATCGATAAGGCTGACATCGAGTTCCCCAACGATCTGCTGCAAGAACTCGACAAGATGGAGTTCTACGTCTACGAGACGGATGAGACGATCAAGGCCACGCAGCGGCCGATCATCATCATTACCTCGAACAACGAAAAAGAACTGCCTGACGCCTTTCTGCGTCGCTGCTTCTTCCATTACATCGCCTTCCCCGACCGCAGCACCCTGCAGCAGATCGTCGATGTGCACTACCCCAACATCAGCCAGTCGCTGGTCAGCGAAGCGCTGGATGTGTTCTTCGACGTGCGCAAGGTGCCAGGGCTGAAAAAGAAGCCGTCCACCTCCGAACTGGTGGACTGGCTGAAGCTGCTGATGGCTGACAACATCGGCGAAGCCGTGTTGCGCGAGCGTGACCCCACCAAGGCCATCCCGCCGCTGGCCGGTGCGCTGGTCAAGAACGAGCAGGACGTGCAACTGCTGGAGCGCCTGGCCTTCATGAGCCGGCGCGGCAACCGCTGACGGAGCCGGGCCATGCTGCTCAACCTGTTCAATGAAATGCGCGCGGCCAAGGTGCCCGTTTCGGTACGCGAACTGCTCGACCTGCACCAGGCCCTGCAGCGGCACGTGGTGTTCGCCGACATGGACGAATTCTACTACCTGGCCCGCGCCATTCTGGTGAAGGACGAGCGCCATTTCGACAAGTTCGACCGCGCCTTCGCCGCCTACTTCAACGGCCTTGAGAACCTCGACAGGCACATCGAGGCGCTGATCCCCGAAGATTGGCTGCGCAAGCAATTCGAGCGTTCGCTGAGCGACGAGGAACGCGCGCAAATCCAGTCGCTCGGTGGCCTGGACAAGCTGATTGAAGCGTTCAAGCAGCGCCTTGAAGAGCAAAAGGAGCGCCACGCCGGCGGCAACAAGTGGATCGGCACTGGTGGCACCAGCCCGTTCGGCTCGGGTGGCTACAACCCCGAAGGCATCCGCGTGGGCGATGCCGGCAAGCGCCAGGGCAAGGCCGTGAAGGTGTGGGACCAGCGCGAGTACCGCAACCTGGACGACCAGGTGGAACTGGGCACCCGCAACATCAAGCTGGCCCTGCGGCGGCTGCGCAAGTTTGCCCGGGAAGGTGCTGCAGAAGAGCTGGATATCGACGGCACCATCGACCACACCGCCCGCGATGCCGGCCTGCTGAACATCCAGATGCGCCCGGAGCGGCGCAATACGGTGAAGCTGCTGTTGCTGTTCGACATCGGTGGGTCGATGGATGCCCACGTCAAAGTGTGCGAGGAGCTGTTCTCGGCGTGCAAGACCGAGTTCAAGCACCTGGAGTACTACTACTTCCACAATTTCGTCTACGAGTCGGTGTGGAAGAACAACCTGCGCCGCACCTCGGAGCGGTATTCAACCTTTGATGTGCTGCACAAGTACGGCGATGACTACAAGGTGGTGTTCGTGGGGGACGCCGCCATGGCGCCTTATGAAATCACTCAGCCCGGCGGTAGCGTGGAGCACTGGAACGAAGAGGCCGGCTATGTGTGGATGCAGCGCTTCATGGAGAAATTCAGGAAGATCATCTGGATCAACCCGTACCCCAGACAGGCCTGGGACTACACCGCGTCCACCCACTTGGTACGGGACTTGATCGAAGACAAGATGTACCCGCTGACCTTGCAGGGGCTGGAAGACGGGATGCGGTATTTGTCGAAGTAAGCGTTGGGGCTTGTGGCATGTGTTCGCTGCAACAGGGTTTACGCCTATGAGATCGAGCGCCGCTGCGCGGCGCATCGCGAGCTGCGCTCGCTCCTACATTTTTTGGGCCAATTACGCTGCAATAACCGTAGGAGCGAGCAAAGCTCGCGATAGGGCCTGAAGCCCTACAACCAACGGCCCAGGTAACGCTCCTGCTCACGCCAGGCCTCATCCTGCACCACCGGCCTGAACCGTACGCCCGCCCCTGGCATGCACTGCGCCAGCTGGGCCAGCGCAAGGGGCGTCAACGCCCCCAGCCGCGGATACCCGCCAATGGTCTGCCGGTCATTGAGCAACACGATCGGCTGGCCATCCGGCGGCACCTGCACCGCACCCAGCGGTATGCCTTCGGAAATCATCGGCGCGCCCTGATAGACCAGTTGCGGGCCTAACAGGCGAATACCCATGCGGTCGGCCCGGCTGTCGAGCGTCCACTCCCGGTTGAATGCCTCGAACAGGCTGGTACCACTGAAATCGCCAATTTGTGCGCCTATCACCATATCCAGCACGAGGTTTTGTGCAATGGGCGGGCGCTGCGCCAGCGGCACCTCGCGCAGCGGGGCGACAGTACCGGTAAACGTCAGGCACTGGCCTTTCACCAGTGCAGCACCCTGCCCGTCCACACCCCCCAGCCCCTCACGCACCACGGTGGCACAACTGCCCAGCACCGGCGTGCCGTGAAAACCGCCTGGGGCTGCCAGATAGGCCCGCACACCGTTCCCGGGGTGTTGGAAGCTGAGCCGCTGCCCCTTGGCCAGCGTGAAGCTGCGCCAAGGCTGCAGGGGCTCATCATCGATGCAGGCGTGCAGGTGCGCGCCGGCCAGGGCCAGTACGCAATCCTGCCGGGCCTCGACGCAGAAGCCACCCAACGCCACCTCGACCACCGGCGCGCCGAGCGCATTGCCCAGCAGCCAGTTGGCCCAGTACAGGGCCACCCAATCCAGCGCGCCGCCCTGGGTCACGCCCAGGTGGCGCACCCCGAAGCGCCCGGCGTCTTGCAACTGGCACAGTGGCGTGCTGGCCTGGATCTGCAAATGATTCATGGCTGCGCCTCGTCATCGCCGCCCAACGCCAGGAACTGGCTGCGCGAAACCGGCACGAAACGCACGCGGTCACCGGGTTGCAGCAAGCTGAAGCCTTCACGCTCGCGGTCGAACAACCGCACCGGGGTGCGCCCGATCAGGTTCCAGCCACCTGGCGATACCGCCGGGTACGCCGCCGTCTGGCGCTCAGCAATGCCCACGCTACCCGCCGCCACCTGCTTGCGCGGGGTGCTCAGGCGCGGGCTGGCCAGGCGTTCGTCCACCAGGCCCATGAAGCCGAAGCCGGGGGCAAAGCCCAGGGCGAACACAGGGTAATCACGATCGCTGTGCACGCGAACCACCTCGGCCTCGCTCAACCCACTGCGGGCTGCCAGCACGGGGAGTTCGGGGCCGACACTGGCGTGGTACCACACCGGAATTTCATGCCGGCGGCCACCACTCCCGGCGTCTGGCTGCAGGCCGTCCAGCGCCTGGGCGATCAACGCCCTCGCCTCGCTGGGTGGCAAGGCGAACTGCACCATCAAGGTGGTGTAGGAAGGCACGAGGTCCAACAGGTGCGCGCCAAATGCCGTACTCAGGCGCTGGCTGGCGGCGAGCATCCACGGCATGTTGGCCTCCTCGATACGCTGGAACAGCCGCACCATCAGGGTGTCGATGGCGACGACCTCGATGCGCGGCGTCACCGAGCCCCCAGTGCATCGAGGGCCTGACGTATCTGCCGCACCGCTGCCACCGAACTGTCGTTGTCGCCGTGCACGCAGAGCGTGGTGGCCTCCAGGCACAGGTGGCTGCCGTCGTCTGCTACCAGCGTGTCGCCCCGGGCCAGGCTAACGGCCTGCTGCACTACCCGCGCCGGGTCGTGGTGCACAGCACCGGGCAAGCGGCGCGACACCAGGTGGCCGCTGGCCGTATAGGCGCGGTCGGCGAATGCCTCGAACCACAATGGCACGCCGAGCTCATCACCCAAGGCCTGGGCGGGGCGATTGTCGGCGGTGGCCATCAGCACCAGCGGCAGGTCGCTGTTGTAGGCCGCCACAGCTTCCAGCACGGTCCGCAGAACGAGCGGGTCGGCCATCATGTCGTTGTACAGCGCGCCGTGGGGCTTCACATAGGCCACACGCCCGCCCTGCACCTTGCAGATGCCGCCCAGCGCGCCGATCTGGTAGTGCAGCAGGTCGCGGATTTCTTCCGGGCTGCAGGCCATGGAGCGGCGGCCAAAGCCGACCAGGTCCGGGTAGGCCGGGTGGGCGCCGATGCTCACCCCATGCTCCAGCGCCAGGGCCACGGTGCGGCGCATGGTGCCCGGGTCGCCAGCGTGGTAGCCGCAAGCGATGTTGGCGCAATCGATGTAAGGCATCACCTCGGCATCCAGGCCCATGCGCCATCTGCCGAAACTCTCACCCATGTCACAATTGAGCAGCATGTGAAGCCTCCCGATACCTGACCGTCAGCGCCAACTCTCCTTCACCACGCGGCGGCGCCCACCCACTATCAACCAGCCTATGCCCAGCAACACGCTTTCCACCAGGAATGCGAGCACGAACCCGCCCCCCACGCCCCAGCCGATCGCCTCAGGGACCAACACGATCTGGTAGGTGTAGCCATTGAGGGTTTCTTCGCGCAGCTGCGGGTCGGCCTGCACCAGCACATGCCAGGTGCGCTGCGCCCACGACCCTTGCAGGGCCTGCCATTCGGTTTCCAGCAACTGGTTGCGGATCATCAGGCTTTCGATGCTGTTGGCATCGCTGTTGAACACCGGGTCGTCGCTGCTGCGGTAGTGCCGCAGCAGGGCTTGCAGGTCGCCATTGAAGAAGCGCTCGGCTGTCTGGCGGAAGCCGTCCAGCGCCTCGCGGGACTCGAACAGGTGCGCCTCGACACGCTGGCTATAGTCCTTGACCAACCCCGGGACCTGGATACCGACCAGCAGGCCGAAGGTGAACAGCAGCAACCGCAGGTAACTTCTGAACATGCAGCGTCCTTAGCTTTGGCCGTGCGCGGTGCACTCTCCGTGCCGCCACAGGGCCCATTGACCTGGCTCATAACGGTTCCAGGTCTCGTTCTCGGTCAAGGCCTCGGTGGCGATCACCGTGACCACGTCGTTGGGGGTGGTTTGGGTATGGAAATCGACGATCAGGTCGACATCCTTCAACCGCGCCGCACCAAAGGGGGCCCGGCGGGTGATGTGCACCAGCTTGGTGGAGCAGAAACAGAACAGCCAGTCCCCGTCACTGAGCATGCAGTTGAACACCCCCAGGCTGCGGTAACCGGCACAGGCTTCGACCAGCACCGGCAACAGCTGTTCAACCGGCACGGGGTCGGGGAAGGCGCTGCGCACGCGGTTGAGCAGGTCGCAGAAGGCTGCTTCGCTGTCGGTGTCGCCCACAGGCCGATAGAAGCCATTGCCGCCCTTGAAATCACCCAGCTGACCGTTGTGCGCGAAGCACCAGTTGCGGCCCCACATTTCCCGCACGAAGGGGTGGGTATTGGCCAGGCAGACCTTGCCCACGTTGGCCTGGCGAATATGGCCGATCACCACCTCGCTCTTGATCGGGTAGCGCTGCACCAGGTTGGCCACCTCCGACTCGCTGCTGGCGGCCGGGTCCTGGAACAGGCGCAGGCCACGCCCTTCATAGAAGCCAATGCCCCAACCGTCACGGTGCGGGCCGGTACGCCCACCGCGCTGCATCAGGCCGGTGAAGCTGAATACGATATCGGTGGGAACGTTGGCACTCATGCCCAGCAGTTCGCACATGGCTATGTCTCCGCTTACAAACGGGGCTCGACCCGGCCACCGCCCTGTGGGGCGGCTGGCGCGGGGTCGCGGTAACGGTCGTGGCGCTCCGCAGCCAACGGTGCCTGCGCAGCAAGCTGCTCGTCTTCAGCCGCCTCGCGCTGGGCGGCCGCTTCTGCGCGCAGGCGGCGCTCACGGGCGCGTTTTTCCAGCGGCCAGCGCAGCAGCACGAAGACGCCATACAGGATAAAGGCGATGAGCCCGTACATGGCGAAGTCCGACACCGCCCGCCAGGCGTTGTTGCCGACCTTGAAGGCGACGTCCAGGGCGGTGATGGCGATGGCCGGGGCGAAGTTGTCCTTCACCGGGTCGACCACGGTCGGGGTGAACAGCAACACGGCCAGTATTACCAGCAGCGGCTCGCGCAGCCAGCGCCACATCCAGGCGGTGAGCTTGAAGCCCACCAGCAGGCAACCCAGGGCCGCCACTGCGTAAAGGCCCCAGGCAAGGGTGTAGTCGTTCTCGATCATGGTGTGGGTGCAAGCCAGGCAAATAGATGCCTATGATAAACACTTTTCCGGGCGCAGACAGCGTCTCCCTGTTTCGGCCAAGAGATCCCCAATGCCCAGCAAGCCACAGCCGCCCATCGCCCGCGCCGACCATGCCGCCGACCCGTACGCCTGGCTGCAACAGCGCGACACCCCTGAAGTGCTCGCCTACCTGCACGCCGAAAACGACTACCAGCAAGCCTGCCTGGCAGACCAGGCGCCCCTGCGCGAGCAGCTGTTCGAAGAAATAAAGGGCCGCATCCAGGAAACCGACCTGTCGCTGCCCACCCCTTGGGGGCCGTACCTGTACTACACCCGCACCACGGCGGGGGATGAATACCCACGCCACTACCGCTGCCCGCGCCCTGCCGACGATTCCAACACCGTCGACCAGGCCCAGGAGCAACTGCTGCTCGACCCCAACGCCCTGGCAGACGGCGGCTTCCTGTCGCTGGGCGCCTTCAGTGTCAGCCCGGACCACCGCCTGCTGGCCTACAGCCTGGACACCAGCGGCGACGAAATCTACACCCTCTACGTGAAGGACCTCGCCACCGGCGCGCTCACCACCCTGCCCTTCGAAGAGTGCGATGGCAGCCTGACCTGGGCCAACGACAGCCAGACGCTGTTCTTCGCCGAGCTTGACGACACCCATCGCCCCTGGCGCCTGCGCCGCCACACGCTGGGTAGCGATGTGGCGCACACGGTGTTCGAAGAGCCAGACGGGCGGTTCTTCCTGCATTGCTACCGCACCAGTTCCGAACGCCAGCTGGTGCTGCTGCTGGGCAGCAAGACCACCAGCGAAGCCTGGGTGCTGGATGCCGATACCCCGCAGCAGCCGTTCACCTGCCTGGCATCGCGCGAGGAAGGCCACGAGTACTTCCCCGACCACGGCCAGCTGGACGGTGAGTGGCGCTGGTTCATCCGCACCAACCAGGACGGCATCAACTTCGCCCTGTACCACGCCCCGTCCATGCCGGTGCCAGGCCGTGACGCCTGGCAGCAACTGGTCGCGCACCGTGACGACATCATGCTGGAGGGGCTGAGCCTGAATGCCGAGGCGCTCACCCTGAGCCTGCGCGAGGGTGGCTTGCCCATCATCGAAGTACGCCCTCAGGGCCTGCCTGCCTACCGGGTGCAGTTGCCTGACGCTGCCTATAGCCTGTACGTGCAGGACAGCCTGGAATTCGCCAGCCCGCGCCTGCGCTTGCGCTACGAAGCACTCAACCGCCCGGCCCAGGTACGCCAGCTGGAACTGGCCGACGGTGCCCAGGTGGTGCTCAAGCAAACCCCGGTACTGGGGCCCTTCGATGCTGACGACTATGTCAGCGAACGCCTGTGGGCCACCGCGGCGGACGGTACCCGGGTGCCGATCAGCCTGGTGCGTCGCCGTCAGGACCTGGGCCGCACGGTACCGTTGTACCTGTATGGTTATGGCGCCTACGGCGAGAGCCTGGATCCGTGGTTTTCCCACGCGCGGCTGAGCCTGCTCGAGCGCGGCGTGGCCTTTGCCATTGCCCACGTGCGCGGCGGCGGTGAACTGGGTGAGGCCTGGTACCGCGCCGGCAAGCAGGCGCACAAGCACAACACCTTCAGTGACTTCATTGCCTGTGCCGAACACCTGATTGGCGAAGGCGTGACGGCCAGCGACCGGCTGGCCATCAGTGGCGGCAGTGCGGGTGGCTTGTTGATCGGCGCTGTGCTGAACCTGCGCCCCGACCTGGTGCGTTGCGCCATTGCCGAGGTGCCGTTCGTCGACGTGCTCAACACCATGCTCGACCCCGAGCTGCCGCTGACGGTGACCGAGTACGATGAATGGGGCAACCCGCAGGAGCCGCAGGTGTACGAGCGGATCAAGGCCTATGCCCCCTACGAGAACGTGAAGGCACAAGCCTACCCCGCCATGCTGGTGGTGGCCGGCTACAACGACAGCCGCGTGCAATATTGGGAGGCGGCCAAATGGGTGGCGCGCCTGCGTACTTGCAAGACCGACAGCCACCTGCTGCTGCTCAAGACCGAGATGGGCGCTGGCCACGGCGGTATGAGCGGGCGCTACCAGGGGCTGAAGGACGTGGCGCTGGAATATGCGTTCGTGCTCGGTGAGCTGGGGGTATAGCCGGCACCTGCCGGCGGTGTGATCACTTCCCGGGCGTCACGGGTTTGTCTGCCTCCTGGCGCAAACCTGGCAGCGGTTGGTCCTTCGGCGGCCCGGGCACGGGCATCGGCGGCAGCAGCGGCGCCCCTGGTTCAGGGTCGTAGGCCTTGGGCGGGCTGCTTGGGGTGATCTGCGGGTAGGGCGTTGGGGTTGGCGTGCCGGGTGCGCCGGGCACCGGCGTGCTCAACCTGGGCGGCGTGCTGGCGGCTTCGGCCAACGGCACGCCTGCCAGCATTGTCATGGCGAGGATCGCAGCGAGCATCAGCAACCTCCTGTCTAGAAACTTCCTACAGGCTACGCTGATATTGCGGTTTGTGCCTGTCCGTCAGCCCCGCAAGCGCGCTAGACTCGATGGCATAACCGTCACCTGCCTGATCAGAACGAAGGAAACACCATGACCTCCTCCACTTCCGCCGCCACTGCGCGCCTGGACCGTATTCTGGCCGATGCCAAGCGTGACAAGGAAATGGGCTACCGCGACAAGGCCCTGAGGATGTACCCCCACGTGTGCGGCCGCTGCGCCCGGGAATTTGCCGGCAAGCGCCTGAGCGAGCTGACGGTGCACCACCGCGACCACAACCACGACAACAACCCGCAGGACGGCTCCAACTGGGAACTGTTGTGCCTGTACTGCCACGACAACGAACATTCGCGCTACACCGACCAGCAATACTTCAGCGAAGGCTCCACCAGTACCCCCAGCATCGCCAAGGCCACCCACAACCCGTTCGCCGGCCTTGCTGGCCTGCTGAAGAAGGACTGACCATCGAGCCCCCGCTACGGCCGGGCAGCCCGTATAATCGCGCTTTTTTGCGAAGGGCCCCGGTACGTGGCTAACAAACGATACAGTTGCATTGGCCTGTTCAACCCCAAGTCGGCCGAGAACGTTGGCTCGGTCATGCGCGCAGCAGGCTGCTACGGGGTCAACTCGGTGTTCTATACCGGCAAGCGCTACGAGCGCGCCCGTGACTTCGTCACCGACACCAAGCGTGTGCACTACGACATCCCGCTGATCGGCATCGACGACCTGCAACGCATCATCCCGCTAGGCTGCACGCCTGTGGCGGTCGAACTGGTGGAGGGCGCCCGCCCGCTGCCCGAATACACCCACCCAGACCGCGCCCTCTACATCTTTGGCCCCGAAGACGGCAGCCTCAGTGCCGAGGTACGTGCATGGTGCGAAGAAACCATCTACATCCCTACCGAAGGCTGCATGAACCTGGCAGCGACCGTGAACGTGGTGCTGTATGACCGCCTGGCCAAAGGGCTCAACACCCGCTCGGGGCCCAAGTTCAAGTAGGCGCACGTGCCGCTGGCGAGGCTGCCCGGCAACCCGACTGAACGACGCCAAGGGCAGGCGGGTCAGCTGCATACACTTCACAAGGAGGGCTTGCCATGCTTGATAACCATGCTATTGCGCCATCAAAGGGCCAGAACGTTCACGGCATCGAGCGCGTCAGCTCGCTGGCGGGTGGGGCGCTGATGGTTACCCGAGGGCTGCGTCAGGGCGGTGTGCTTGGGCTGCTGAAGGTGGCTGTGGGCGGCCTGGCGCTGGCCCGGGGCCTGAGCGGCCACTGCGCCACCAAGGCCTGGCTGCAGCGCAACCGCCAGGAATACAACCGGCTGCGTACAGACCTGCAACGCAGCGGTGCTGAGCTGGAGGCCTTGAAAGACAGCGCCAAAGCGGCTACTGAAGGTGTCACGGTCACCGGCAAGGACCCTGTGGCTGATACCTGACGCGTCGGGCGTGGTGCCTTTAACGCAAGGCCTTGCTCTGTAACACGTCGGAGCTGCGCCCCAGCACGTTCTCGCTGATCTTCACGAACTCCTCCGTGCTGACGCTTGGCAGGCGCATCAAACCGCGCGCCACGTCATCGAGAGAACGCTTGGCCTGGGTGTGGATGCGGATTTCCTTGTCCAGGGCCTGCAGCAACATCACGCCCCGCGCTACCTGGGCGGGGCTGGCCTGGTCGCCCTTGAGTGTGGTGACCTTGGCGCCCTGCTTGCTCAGCCGCGCCTGCCAGGCCTGATAACGGTCGTCGCTCATGCCACCAGAGCGGCGCAGCAGTTCGCTGGCGTAGTAATCCGTCAGGCTCTCCACCAGCCAGTCACTGCCGTCGCGTGCGCGAATCTGGGTAAACAGCTGCACGACCTCGCGCAACAATGGACTGCTGCCGTTCTCGCTGACCATCGGCCTGGCGCTGTGCAGGTACAACGAGCCATGGGCCGCCATTGGCCCGCGCCACATGCCGTCCCGCGCACCGACCACCAACAGTTTGGGCGGGTTGCGCGGGAACGTCGCCTGCAGCTGTGGCCATACATAGGTGAGCAAGGTCAGGCTGTCCATGCGCCGCATACCCTGCCCCACGGGCGCTGCCACGGTCACATCGGTGTTGCCCAGGCGGGCGCGGCGGCTGCCCAGGTCACCGGCCAGTACCCAGCCCGTCGGGCGGTCGAACAGCCGCGAACTGTCGTCGATACGGAATTTGTGCTTGCCAATACGCGGCCAGGCGGTTTCGACGCTCTTCCAGCCCTCGGGCAGGTCGAAGGTGAGCCGCGCGACCAGTTCGGTGCCGTCCTGCTGGTCGAGATGCGCCGGGGGAACCAGCTGATCGCCCTGAAACAGCGCCCAGTGCGGGGTGATCCTGGCACCATAGGCGCCGTTGCTGTGCTTCTGGTCCAGTTGCACGCGGTAGCTGAGGCTGGTCTTGCCGGAGGCCGGTTGCCACACACCGTGCTCGCCACGCAGCTGCCACTGGCCGTCGGCCTGGAAACCGCTATACGCGCCGAGCTTGCCCAGGTCGAAATCCAGGCTGCGCACAGCACTGCCGTCAGCCAGGGTGACGCGAACTTCGGCCTGGCCGCTGGCGGGCATCAAGCGTACCTGGTAGTCCAGGTCGACCTTTTTCGCCCAGGCGGGTGAGGCGGCCAGCAGGCCCAACAGCAACAACGGGTGGCAACGCATAACACAACTCCTTGTCCCCCGCCGCAGCGAGGCGCGCCGTTAACTGGCGCGGAAAATCAGGTGGTTTTCCCAGTCATCTTCGTGCACGGCCTGCTCACTGAGCATACGCCCACCCCGGGAGATGCGCTGTTCGTGCACCTGTTGGCGGTCGCCGCAAACCAGGTGGTGCCAGGCCGGCAGGTCCTTGCCTTCGCTGACCAGCCGGTAACCGCAGGTGCTGGGCAGCCAGCGGAACTGGTCGGCCTTGCCAGGGGTAAGCTGGATGCAATCGGGTACGTGGGCGAAGCGGTTGGGGTAGTCGCTGCACTGGCAGGTGTTCAGGTCCAGCAACTTACAGGCGATGCGCGTGTAATAGACGCTGTTGTCGTCTTCATCCTCAAGCTTTTGCAGGCAGCACAGCCCGCAGCCATCGCACAGCGATTCCCACTCTTGCAGGCTGAGTTGTTCAAGGGTTTTACCACGCCAGAACGGCGCGTTTTCAGCGTTCATCCCACGGTTTTCCTGCATTAGGGCAGCTACAAGCTGCAAGCTAGAAGCTGCAAGCAAAGGCAGCGCGCACGGCTTTGTCTTGCCGCTTGCAGCTTGTAGCTTGCAGCTATCCTTAGTAGCCGCGAGCGAAGTCGACTTCACCGCGCAGCGCCTGGCCGGTGCCATAAGCTCGCACATTTTCGACGAACAACCGCACCATCGCGGCAGGCGAGGTCGGCGCCGAGCTGTGGCCGGTCAGCAACAGGCCCCAGGCGGTCCAGAATGGGTGCTGCCGGGGCAACGGCTCCTGGCGGCACACATCGATCACCGCACCGGCCAGGTGGCCCTGCTTCAAGGCCTCCACCAGGTCGCCATCAACCACCGACACACCGCGCCCGGCATTGATGAACAACGCCGTGGGCCGGAAGCGCCTGAACATGGCCGCGTCATAGATATCATGGGTGGCCGGTGTATCGGGCAGCAAGTTCAATACATAGTCCACCTCGCCCACCAGGCGTGGCAGGTCCTCAAGCGCCGCAACCTCGACGAACGGCGCCTGCTCCCGGGCGCTACTCGCCACGCCATAGAGCACCACACCAAACGGCTGTAGAAACGCCGCCACACGCTGGCCGATATCACCGGTGCCCACCACCAGCACCTTGCGCCCTTCGAGGGAACAGCCCTGACGGTCATCCCAGCGCCGCTCCACCTGGCTGACCAGGCGCGACAACACCTCCCGCTCATGCCCCAGCATGTAGGTCAGCATGTACTCAGCCATCACCTGGCCGAAAATGCCCACTGCCCGGGTGAGGCGGTAGCTGCGTGGCAGGCCCGGCGCCAGCAGCGGCGTGATCCCGGCCCAGGTGGTCTGCACCCATTGCGGCACATGACCCTGGCGCAGCAGGCTGGCCAGCAGGTCCGGCTGGCCCAGCCACACCGGGCACTGCGCAGCAAAGCGCGACAGTTGCGCGGAGTCACCGCTGGTCAGCACTTCAAGGTCAGGTGCGGCCTGGGCCAGCAGTTCGGCATAACGCGCATGCTTATGCTCGGCAATCAGTACACGCATGATCAGGCCGGGTCGTTACGGCGCAGCAACTCTTCGGGCAGGTGCTCGATGTAGTCGTCGTCCGGTGGCGGCATTTGCAGGTGATAGCCCTGGTTTTCCAGGTTCTCCAGCACCTTGGCGATGTCTTCACGGGCCAGCTTGCGCTCTGGGGTCAACACCAGGTCAAAGGCATGCTGGGGCGTGCCGAAAAACGGCAACAGGGCTTCGGGCACGCGCTCCAGGCCATCGGCCTTGAGCAGGTACAGGTACATTTCGCGCTTGCGCGGGCTCTTGTAGATGGAGCAGATACGTTTCATCGGGTTTCTCCGGCGCCTGCCAGGCTGTTCAGCAGGGCCTGGCCCATGCGCTCGCGACGCCAGCCGCGCAGCGAATCGGGCAATTGATAAGGGCCATTGGGGTAGCCGCTCTTGAGCAACGCCTCAAGGGTTTTCTTGCGCAGCATCAGCTCGGGCGCAATGCCCAGGCGCTCACCTTCGGCCTGCCCTACCGCGCGCAGCTGTTTCAAAATGCCGGAGGCTTCGATGGGCAACGGCTCGGGCAGTACCGGCGGCCACTGTTCCGGGGGCAGGCTGGCCGCACGCTTGATCAGCTGGACGAGAAACTCGCCGTCCTGGCGAATGGTACGTGGGTGCATCTCGTCGATGCGAGCCAGGGCTGCCAGGTTTCCGGGCTGGCTCTTGGCCATGGGCCACAGCGAGTGCTCCTTGAGGATGCGGTTGCGGGGCACGTCACGCTGGCGCGCCTCGCGCTCGCGCCAGGCGCACAGCTCGCGCAGCACCGCCAACTGCTGGGGCGCCAACTTCCAGGCCAGCTTCACATCGCGGTACAGGCCCTCGGGCTCCACGTCGCGGCGCAGCTGGGCCACCAGCTCAGCACCGTCCTCCAGTACCCACGCATATTTGTCGTCAGACAGGCGCGGGCGCACGGCACTGAACAGCTCCGCCAAGTGCACGGCATCTTCGGCGGCATAGCTGACCTGGGTATCGGAGAGCGGACGCTGCAGCCAGTCGGAGCGCGTCTCGCCTTTCGGCAAGTCGATGCCGAGTACCTCCTGCACCAGCCGCGAATAGCCCATGGAGAAACCCAGGTTCAGGTAACCCGCCGCCAGCTGGGTGTCGAACAACGGCTGCGGCAAACGCCCGGTCAGACGCAGCAGCACCTCGAGGTCTTCGCTGCAGGCATGCAGTACCTTGACCACACCGTTGTCTTCGAGCAGGTCGGCAAGGGGTTGCCAGTTGCCGATGAGCAGCGGATCGATCAGGAAGGCGCGCTTGCCGTCACCAATCTGGATCAGCCCGGCCTTGGGGTAGAAGGTGTCGACGCGCATGAATTCGGTGTCGACGGCGACGAAAGGCAGTTGGCGCCAGTCGCTGCAATGTGCGGCCAGGCTCTGGTCGTCACGGATCCAGTGTATTTCGATGGCCACGAGGCTCTCCCACTAACATTGGCGCGCAGTATATACGGCGCGGGCACTGCGGGTGAAACCCAGGCCATCGTCATTACCGACCAAGGGTGCTATTGGCCGTTGGCAGCGGCAAGCCAGGGGCGGCAGCCGGCAAACAGGTCCAGGGACCGCTGATACACCCCGGTATGCACCTGCAACAGGCCGAGCATCGAGTGGAACAGGTTGTCCTGGGACAACGGCGCATCGCCCAGCTTGGCCAGGCAACCGGTGTCCACGCCGAAGTCCTGCTGGTAACTGTCGGAGAACCAGGCCAGCAACGGTACGTGCTTTTGCTGCTCGGGGGCGATGGCGTAAGGGGTGCCATGCAGGAACAGGTTGTACTCGCCCAGCGACTCGCCATGGTCCGACAGGTAGATCATGGCCGTGTCCACCTTGTCCTGCTTGCTGCGCAGGGTATCGATGAGCGACGCCAGCACACGGTCGGTATAGGCCAGGGTGTTGTCGTAGCCGTTGATGATCTCCTGCTGGCTGCACTGGTCCAGGGCGTTGCTCTGGCACACCGGGGTGAAGCGCTGGTCGGCTTGCGGGTAGCGTTTGAAGTAGTCGGGGCCGTGGCTGCCCATCTGGTGCAGCACCAGCACGGTGTCTTTGTCGAGGTTGTCGATCAGCTCGCCCAGCCCTTGCAGCAGCACCTGGTCGTGGCATTCGCCGCCTGCGCACAATTGCGGGTCTTTCAGGTTGGTGAGGTTGACGTACTGCACACGGTCGCAGGTGCCTTTGCAGCCGGACTGGTTGTCGCGCCACTGCACGTCCAGGCCGGCACGTT
This sequence comes from Pseudomonas sp. S60, assembly GCF_016647865.1. Classification (NCBI taxonomy): domain Bacteria; kingdom Pseudomonadati; phylum Pseudomonadota; class Gammaproteobacteria; order Pseudomonadales; family Pseudomonadaceae; genus Pseudomonas; species Pseudomonas sp. S60. The sequence continues at coordinate 49,568 of NZ_JACVVH010000025.1, forward strand.
TGAGGATGTCCAGCAGCCCTTCACGGTTTTTTGCCACGCGGGCGTCATAGTCCTTGCGCGCCATGCCAGAGAACATGCACGGCACCGACACTGCCGTTTCGGTCCCACACGAGTGCACATCGGAAAACGCCAGCAGGCCCTGTTCCTTCGCCAGGTTCGGCGTAGTGTCGCGGTCGTAGCCCAACACCCCAAAGTGGTCTGCACGGGCGCTCTCCCCGACCACCAGCACGGTCAGCGACTTGCGCTGGTGGCTGTGCCAGGCAGCGTCGCGGCTGGCATCTTCACCATACAGCTGGAACGGCCGCGAGGCTGTGGACACGCGCTCGCTCACATAAGTCATGGATGCGCCGACGATATTGCTGGGCGTCAGCATCAGGCGCAATTCATGGTGGTTGCGCAGCAGCGACGACAGGCCCTGGTAGTTGGCCAGGCCCACCGAGCCCAACCCCACCACGCACGCCGCGCTGATCACCAGCTTGCCCAGCAGCTCACGCTGCCAGGTGCGGTACACAACAGGCGCTTTCCACAGCAGCAGCGAAGGCACCACACCCAGCCCGAGTATGTACAGGGCGAACTTCAGCGACATCAGGTCGCGGACCTCGGCCACGTTGGTTTCGGCCATGTTGGCGAACATGCCGGCGTCGATCAGCACACCGTAACGGTTCATGAAGTACGCCACACCCGCGCCGCTCATGAACAACACGATCAGCAACGGCTTGAGCACGTAGCGGAAGGCGCACAGGGTCAGTATCAGGTTGAAGGCGAACAGCATCAGCACGGCGAACGCAAGGCTCAGCCACAAGCCCGGCAAGCCAGGCGGCACCACTTGTTCGAGGTGCTGCCAGAGAAAGAAGTTGAAGCCGATCAGCAGGTACAGGCTGGCCAGCAGCGTGACCCATTCGGTCCGCAGGGGTTTGATGTTGGGCATGGGCGTTCACAACCAGGCATGAGACCTCCCGGGCCGGATGGCGCCGGGAGCAAACTGCGCGAACTCTAGAAAGCGTGCCATCAATTTTATGTGAAAAATAACGTTACAATTCCGTGAGTCGCCTGTTTTCATGTGCCGAATGCAACTTGTTCAGCTGGCGTTCAGCCAACCCCGGCCGCCAGACCCGGCCAAAGGCAGCTATCCTCAGTGGTCAGGACCTTCGACCAACCTGACCGAGGTGAAGAAATGCCAGTTCCGCATGACCTGCTCGCTGACTTGCACGTAACCGCCGATGCCTTCCAGGCGCTCATTGACAAGGACCAGACGCTGCACGCACTGCACAAGGAATACAACGCCAAGGACAAGGAGGTGCTCGCTGCAGAAAGCAATGGCACCAATGACGATGTGGTCAACCGGCTGCGCAAGGAGCGGCTGTTGATCAAGGACAAGATCGAGCGCGCCATTCACGCACCGGGGGCATGACCCCTCCCGGCGCTTGAACCTTTTCGCCCATACCCATAGCAGTGTCGCCCATGCCAGCAGCCGTGTCTCAACGGCTGCTGGTCACCAATTGGGTGGTGATCAGACCTGCCAGCCAAAGCAGACATATCGTCCCCACGGCATAAGACAACGTACGCCATGGTTGCCAGTGCCCCAAGTAGGTAACCGTATGCATGATGCGCGCGACCGTGAATGCGCCAAATAACCAGGGTGCGGGACCGGCCGGCCCGTCCAGCGCTACATAGAGCCCCCCGAGAACGAAGAACAAGGGAATATTCTCCAAATCGTTCGACCAAGCCTGCGACGCCCGGGCCACCTGCGGAAGCTCTTCTGCGCTCGCTGCGCGACCAACCAGGCGTGCATCCTCAGCATTTTTGAAGGTCATGCGCCCGATGCGGTAAAACCCTTGGTAGCACGATATCGCCAACATCTTGCCGAACAACACCAGTACGCACAGGGTATAGCTGTAGAGAACGACGCTCATATCTACTCCTTTAGATGGGCATCAAGGTTTACGCCAAGGTGGCTACCGGGTAATCAGGGCGCCGAGGGCGTTTTCAAGGTCCTCGATCAGATCAGCGCTGTCCTCGATCCCCACCGACAGCCGTAGCAGGTTTTCGCTGATCCCCATCACACCCTTCTGCTCGGGGCTGAGGGAGCAGTGGGACATGCTCCACGAATGGTTGATCATGCTTTCCACCCCGCCCAGCGAATCGGCCAGCACAAAAATCTGCAACGCCTCCACCAGGCGGTTCATGGCAGCTCGGTCGCCTTTTACCTTCATGGCCACCACTGCCCCGCCACTGCGCATCTGGCGTTTGCACAGTTCATGCTGCGGGTGGCTTTCAAGGCCCGGGTAGTACACCTGCTGCACCTGGGGGTGGCGTTCGAGCATGCGCGCCACGCGCAGCGCATTGGCGCATTGGCGCTCCATACGCACGTCCAGGGTTTTCAGGCCACGCAGCGCCAGGTAGCAGTCGAACGGGCCCTGCACCGCACCGATCGCCATGCTGATACGGCGCAGGCGGTGCAGCAGTTCGTCGCTGGCGGCCACCACCACGCCGCCAGTCAGGTCGGAGTGGCCACCGATGTACTTGCTGGCCGAATGCATCACCAGGTCTACACCCAAGGTGATCGGGCGCTGGTTCCAGGGGGAGCAGAACGTGTTGTCGATGCAGGTGAGGATGCCCCGCGCGCGGGCAAGGTCGCACACCGCCTTGATATCGACCAGGTGCAGCAGGGGGTTGGTGGGCGACTCGATCCAGATCAGCCGGGTTTCCGGCTTGATGGCCGCAGCCACAGCCTGCAGGTCGTTGAGGTCGACATAGGTAGTGGTCAGGCCTGAGGTGTGGCTGCGGTAATCTTCCATGATGCGGAAGGTGCCGCCGTACACGCCGTTCATCACCACCACGTGGGCATCCTTGGGCAGCAGTTCCAGCACGGTGGCCGTGGCGTTTACCCCGGAGGCGCAGGCGACCGCGCCGGCGCCCTCTTCCAGGGCCGCCACGCAGGTTTCATAAGCGTGCCGGGTGGGGTTGCCCACGCGGCTGTAGGAGTACTCGGGCTTGTCGTCCAGGCCGCGCTTGATGAACGAGCTGGCAGTGACGATAGCCGGGAAGATGGCATTGTCGGCAACGCTGAATTGCTCGCCGGCATGGATGGTTCGGGTGGCGAAATGGCGCGGCTTGTCGGACATGGTCAGGCCCATTGGCAGAGGTGAAGCTGCCACTATCGCACAACCCCAAAGTGCTGACCTTGGGGTAACCTGTGAAAACTTCTTCGCCAAGGCCTGCGCCTGATATGGACAGCTTCGACCAACACATTCTCACCCTGCTGCAGCGCGATGCCTCGGTGTCCCTCAAGGACCTGGCCGAGGCGGTCAACCTGTCCACCACCCCCTGCTGGAAGCGCGTCAAGCGCCTGGAAGACGAGGGTTACATCGTGGGCCGCGTCGCCCTGCTGGACCCTGAACGGCTAGGGCTGGGGCTGACGGTGTTCGTGCAACTGAAAACCCAGCGGCACGACAGCGTCTGGCTGGAGCAGTTTGCGGCAACCGTGACCGCGTTCGAGGAGGTAATGGAGGTCTATCGTATGTCCGGTGATTGGGACTACATGCTGCGGGTGGTGGTGGGGGACATCGCCGCGTATGACCGGTTCTACAAGAAGCTGATCAACAGTACCGATGGGCTATCGAACATCACGTCCAGTTTTGCCATGGAGCAGATGAAGTACACCACGGCGTATCCGGTGCATCGTTCCTGATGCTGAGTGGCTGTACTGGGGCCTGCCGCCGTCAATCAGCCGCCAGCACCGCCTCGATCCGGTTGCCCGCCTTGGCCTTCTCGACCTTGATTGCCACGAACTTGGAGGTCGGCGTGTAGGTGCCCTCGCCGTAACTGTCCAGCGGCACCAGCGGGTTGGTTTCGGGGTAGTAGGCCGCGGCCTGCCCCTCAGGCACGTCATAGGCCACCAGGCGGAAGCCCGATACGCGACGCTCCACGCCATCCTCCCACAGCGACACCAGGTCTACCTGCTCACCGGGCTCGAAACCCAGGCGGCGAATGTCGGCCTCGTTGACGAAGACCACTTCACGTAGCCCGAATACACCGCGATAGCGGTCGTCCAGGCCGTACAAGGTCGTGTTGTACTGATCGTGGGAGCGCAGCGTCTGCAGAATGAGGTCAGGCGTGTCACCCCGGGCCAGCACCTTGGCGTTGACCAGTTGCTCAGGCAGTGCATGCGGGCTGAAGCGGGCCTTGCCGGTAGCCGTGCGCCAGGCGCGTTGAGCGGCGGCATTGCCCAGGTGGAAGCCGCCAGGTTCTTGCAGGCGCTCGTTGAACGCGGCAAAGCCTGGGATCACGTCGGCGATCATGCTGCGGATACGGCCGTAGTCTGCCACGGCGTATTCCCAGTCGATTGGCTGCTTGCCCAGGGTGGCCTGGGCCATGCCGGCGACAATCCAAGGCTCCGAGCGCAGGTGCGGCGAGCGCGGCCGCAGTTGCCCGTGGGAGATGTGCACCATGCTGAAGGTGTCCTCCACCGTTACCCCTTGAGGGCCGTTGGCCTGCACGTCGATTTCGGTCCGGCCCAGGCACGGCAGGATCAGCGCATCCCCCCCAGTGACCAGGTGCGAACGGTTGAGCTTGGTGGATATCTGCACGGTCAACGCGCATTTGCGCAGCGCCGCGTGGGTGCGCGGGGTGTCTGGCGTGGCTTGGGAGAAGTTCCCGCCCAAGGCGATGAATACCTTCGAGCGCCCCTCTTCCATGGCCTTGATCGCCAGCACAGCGTTGTGGCCGTGGGCACGGGGCACGCGGAACTCGAAGCGCTTCTCCAGAGCATCGAGCAACGCCGGCTTGGGCTTTTCGTCGATACCCATGGTGCGGTCACCCTGCACGTTGCTGTGACCGCGCACGGGGGAAAGCCCAGCCCCCGGTTTACCAACGTTGCCCCGCAACAACTGCAGGTTGACGATTTCCTGCACGGTGGGCACCGAATGCCGGTGCTGGGTAACGCCCATGGCCCAGCACATGATCACCCGTTCGGCCTTGCGGTACATGCGCGCAGCCAGCTCGATTTCGGCCTGGGTAAGCCCGGACTGCTCCACGATATGCGCCCAGGGCGTGGTATCCAACGCTTGCAGGTAGGCGTCCACGCCGCTGGTGTGCTCGGCGATGAACGCGTGGTCGAACACCGCCGGCGCACCGCTGGCCTGGGCCTCGCGTTCCCATTGCAACAGGTATTTGGCGATGCCGCGCATCACTGCCATGTCGCCGCCCAGGTTCGGGCGGAAATACGCCGTGTTGGTGGGCTCGGAGCCGTTGCTGAGCATTTCGAACGGGTGCTGGGGGTGCTGAAAGCGCTCCAGCCCGCGCTCCTTGAGGGGGTTGAAACACACCACCTGCGCGCCGCGTTTTACTGCCTCGCGCAACGGCTCAAGCATGCGTGGGTGGTTGGTACCGGGGTTCTGGCCGATCACGAAGATGGCGTCGGCCAGTTCCAGGTCGTGAAACACCACCGTGCCCTTGCCCACGCCGAGGGTTTCGGACATCCCCACGCCGCTGGCCTCGTGGCACATGTTGGAACAGTCGGGGAAGTTGTTGGTGCCATAGGCGCGCACGAACAGCTGGTAGAGGAAGGCGGCTTCATTGCTGGCGCGGCCTGAGGTGTAGAACTCGGCCTCATCGGCCGAACCGAGTGCGCGCAGGTGCCGGGCGATCAGGGCGAACGCCTCTTCCCAGCTGGTTTCCACGTAATGGTCAGTGGCGGCGTCGTAGCGCATGGGGTGGGTGAGCCGGCCCTGGTACTCCAGCCAGTAGTCGGTCTGTTCGGCCAGGGCGCTGACGCTGTACTTGGCAAAGAAGGCAGGGTCCACCGAACGGCCGGTGGCCTCCCAGTTGACGGCTTTGGCCCCGTTCTCGCAAAACTTGACCATATCGCTTTCCGGCGACTCGCCCCAGGCGCAGCCGGGGCAGTCGAAGCCACCGTTCTGGTTGGTCTTGAGCATGGCCCGCAGGTTCTTGAAGGCGTTTTCGCTGCCCAGCCAGCTTTTGGTGACGCTCTTGAGCGCCCCCCAGCCGGCGGCGGCGCCTTTGTAGTCCCTGATGTGGTCGTCTTGGCTCATGCGGTGAATCCTCACGCTACGGTGCTTTCATTCAGCCTACGGAGCGTGGTGCTGGGGCGTCCAATCGAAAGATCTTACGGAGTGATAAGCGGTTTCGATGATGGGCCCCAAGCCGCGATAGAGCCTGTTTATCATACGGTCGGGCAAAGCAATTTGACTGCCCTGCCCCCAGGTTATAGCTTGGAGGCGTACCCCACCCATTCGAGTGTGCACGTGGAACAGAACAGCCGGGCCCTGATCGACGGCTTCAACCGGAAAATCGACTACCTGCGGATGTCCGTGACAGACCGCTGCGATTTCCGCTGCGTGTATTGCATGGCCGAAGACATGCAGTTTCTGCCGCGCCAGCAGATCCTGAGCCTCGAGGAACTGTTCCAGGTGGCCGAGCGCTTCGTGGCACTGGGTACCCGCAAGATCCGCCTGACCGGCGGGGAGCCACTGGTACGCCAGGGCATCGTCGGCTTGTGCGAGCGCATCGCCGCCCTGCCCGGCCTGCGCGAGCTGTGCCTGACCAGCAACGGCTCGCAGTTGGGGCGCCTGGCGCAGCCGTTGTTCGACGCGGGCGTCACACGCCTGAACATCAGCCTCGACAGCCTGAATGCTGCGCGCTTCAAGCAACTGACACGTACCGGCGATCTCCACCAAGTGATTGCGGGCATAGACGCGGCGCGTCTGGCGGGCTTTCGCCGTACCAAGCTCAACTGCGTGGTGCTCAAGGGCCGCAACGACCATGAGCTGGTAGACCTGGTGCGTTTTGCCATAGACCGCGAGCTGGACATCACCTTCATCGAAGAAATGCCCCTGGGCGTGATCAACGAGCATGAGCGCGGTGAGTCGTTTTGCTCCAGCGACGAAGTGCGCGAGCGCCTGGCCGAGCACTTCAGCCTGATCGAATCTACCGAATCGTCCCAAGGCCCTGCCCGCTACTGGCGGCTGGCCGAAGCGCCGGGCACCCGGGTGGGCTTCATCTCACCCCATAGCCACAACTTCTGCGCCACCTGCAACCGGGTGCGGCTCACCGTGGAAGGCCGCCTTTTACTGTGCCTGGGCAACGAGCACTCGGTTGACCTCAAACACGTGCTGCGCGCCCACCCGGGCAACCCGCAGCGGCTGGAAACAGCCATTCGCGATTCGTTGCACCTGAAACCCTATCGCCACCATTTTGAAGTGGGTGGCGACGTACAGATCCTGCGTTTCATGAACATGACCGGCGGCTGAGCAGCCGTCTCTGGACTTCCATGATCGTTCATCCCACCCATGGTGTGCTGCGGGTGCTGTTCACCCTCAAAGGGTCAATCCTCAAGCGCATCGCCCTGCGCTGCCTGATGGTCACGCTGTTGGCGGCGCTGATTGTATTGGCCGAGCGCCATTACCCGGCATTCTTCTACCCGGTCAGCGCCACGCCCTTCACCCTGCTGGGGCTGTCGCTGTCGATCTTCATGAGTTTTCGCAACAACGCCTGCTACGACCGGTGGTGGGAGGGGCGCAAGGCCTGGGGCAAGCTGATCATCGAAACCCGCTCGTTCGTGCGTGAAAGTGTGGTGATCACCGATGCCCGGTTGCGGGCCGAGCTGCTGCGCAACCTATGCGGTTTTGCCCATGCCCTGAATGCGCGGTTGCGCGGGGAAGATGATGTGGAGGCCGCGCGCCCCTGGTTGACGCAGCCCGAACGGATCAGCGCGCATAATGTGTGCGACGGGATTCTGCGTGAGGTCGGTGCGCAGTGCTCGCACCTGGCCGAGCAACAACAGATCAGCGACTGGCGCTACAGTCTGCTGGAACAGCGGCTGGTGGGGCTGAGCGAGGTGCAGGCCACCTGCGAGCGTATCAAGGGCACGCCGTTGCCGTTCCCCTATACGCTGCTGCTGCACCGCACCATCTACATCTTCTGCCTGTTGCTGCCCTTTGCCCTGGCCGAACCGCTGGGCTGGCTGGCGCCATTGTTCACCACCATCGTGGGGTACACCTTCTTCGGGCTGGATGCCATCGGCAACGAGCTGGAAGACCCGTTCGGGCGCGATGAGAACGACCTGCCCACCGATGCCATGGTGCGGACCGTGGAGCGCGATGTGCTGGCAGGGCTGGGGGAAACACCGTTGCCACCGGCGCTGTTGCCGGTGGGGTATGTGTTGAGTTGACGGTGCATTGGCGCACGGGCGGCTACTGGGTGATTGGGGCTCAGCCGCGGGTCTCGCAGGGCGCGATCGGCTTCAGATGCTTGACGAAATTGCATGGCCGGTGGCGTGCGTCCAGCTGTTCGGCCAGGATGCCCTCCCAGGCCGTGCGGCAAGCCCCGGTTGAGCCAGGCACGCAGCACACCAGGGTACGGTTGGAAAGCCCTGCGAGGGCACGGCTCTGCACCGTGGAAGTACCGATATCCAGAATCGACAGCGCACGGAACAACTCGCCAAACCCGTCGATGCGCTTGTCCAGCAAACACTCCACCGCTTCCGGGGTGCTGTCACGCCCGGTAAAACCGGTGCCGCCCGTGATCAGCACCACCTGCACCTGCTCGTCGGCAATCCAGCTGGCGACCTGCGCACGGATCTTGTACAGGTCATCCTTCAGCAGTGCCCTCGCCACCAGGCGATGGCCAAACTCCACTGAGCGGCAGGCCAGCAGCTCACCCGAGGTATCGGTGTCGAAAGTACGGGTATCGCTGACGGTCAGCACAGCGATGTTGAGCGGTACAAAGGCCGCATCAGGTTGAACACGCACGGTAAAGCCCCCTCGAAGTCAGTATCGCCACGCTAGAGGCCGGCGCTGCAGGCGTCCAATCGATATCACGTACTGGCCGATCAATAGCATCTATCGCAGACGTGGGTTATGGTCTGCCCACCCCGTTACCAGGCAAGCGCATGGACATCAAGCAGCTGAAGTTTCTCCTCGCCCTCGACCAGACCCGCCACTTCGGGCAGGCAGCGGCGCTGTGCCACATCACCCAGCCGACCCTGTCCATGCGCTTGCGCAACCTTGAAGATGAACTGGACCTGGTGCTGGTCAAACGGGGCCAGCGATTCGAAGGCTTTACCGAGGCCGGTGAACGCATCCTGGCCTGGGCCCGCACCCTGCTCGCCGCCCACGATGGCCTGCAGGCCGAGGCGGCCAATTGCCGTGGCCAGGTGGTAGGCAGCCTGCGCCTGGGCACGGTGCCGCTGGCCAGCTTCAACCCCATGCAATTGTTGTTGCCGCTGCGGGCAAAATACCCCGGGCTGCACTTTCAACTCAGTTCGCTGAGTTCGGAGCAGGTGGTCGATGGCCTTAGCCGCAACCAGCTCGACCTGGGCATCTGTTACCTGGACCAGGTCAATACCCGGTTCTTCGAGGTCATCGAACTGGGCATCACCACCATGGGCCTGTTGCATGACACGCGGCATTTCCAGTTCACGGGCGATGCCTTGCGCTGGGACCAGCTGGGCGACACGCCCCTGGGCCTACTGAGCAAGGGCATGCACTACCGCCAATCACTGGACCTGAGCCTGCGTAGCCGGGGCCTGGAACCCAATGCCGTGCTGGAAAGCGACTCCAGCTTCCAGCTGATCCAGGCCATCAGCAGCGGCCTGTGCTGCGCAATCATGCCGCTGGGCTGCGGCCTGGAAGCCCTCAGCGAGCACTTGCGCATCCTGCCGGTGGTGGATGCCGCCATCCACAGCCCCGTGGGCCTGCTGCTGCGCCGCAGCGAACCGCGTTCGGCCATTGCCGAGCAGTGCTTTACCGAGGCGAAAGCACTGTTTCAGGCGCCCTGAACACTGGTCGCCTGGCGGTACTGGCGGGGGGTGAACCCGGTCAGTTGCTTGAACTGGCGGCTGAAGGCGCTGTGGTCGGTGTAGCCGCAGCGTAGCGCGACCTCGGTGATTGGCAGCTCGGAATGCAGTAGCCGGTGGGCCTGCTCCAGGCGCGCCTTGTGAATCATCTGCCGGGGGGTGAGGTGAAACACCCGCTTGCAGTAACGCTCCAGTTGCGCGACGGATATGCCCGCTATGCGGGTCAGCTCCCGCATGCTGATCGGCTGCTGGAAGTGGCGACGAATGTGCTCGTCCACAGCGGCCAGGCGCTGATAGGCGGGGTGTGTGTCTGCCGCTGACTGCAGGTCCACCGAAATGCCGACCAGGCCAATGATGGCCCCTTCCACGTTGTGCAAAGGGCGCTTGTGGGTCAGGCACCAGCCGGCCTCGCGGCTGCCATACAGGTGCAGCTCCAGCTGGTCTTCGAGCACCAGGCCCTCCTTCAGCACGCGGCGGTCCTGCTCGGTATAGCCCGGGCCCAGCTGCGCCGGAAACACCTCGGCGCTGGTCTTGCCCAGCAACGGCGCCAGCCCTTTGAGCCCACAGCGCTGCACCAGGGTGGTGTTGGCCAGCACATAACGGGCAGCTTCATCCTTGATGAAGATCGCCGCGTTGGGGATGGCGTCAAGGATGGGCAGCAGCAGCGATACGCCACCCAGCAGCGCCTCAAGGTTGGCCGGCCGGTACCGCTCCAGCGCCGGGCACAGGGTAGCCAGGGGGGTAGGCATCATCTCTAAAGCCCATGTTCAGTGAGGCTTCGAGCCTATCTCCACGGCCTTGCGGCACGCCAACGGTTTTTCGTGACTGTGCCGATTTCGTCATGCCCCCTGCAGAAAACCATCAAGAACCGCCCCGCCGATCGGTTCACTCTATGCCCCATGCAAGCCGCCCATGTTCCACAAAAGCGCGGCCGCAACGCCGCACCTCGTGACATCAGACCTGCCTATCCAATAACCAACAAAAAGGCGAACCCATGTCAGGCAAATTCAAGAAACAGCTGTCATTGCTGGACCTCACCTTCATCGGCCTAGGGGCCATCTTCGGCTCCGGCTGGCTGTTCGCTGCCAGCCACGTATCAGCCATTGCCGGCCCTGCGGGTATTCTGTCGTGGTTTCTGGGCGGCTTTGCCGTGCTGCTGCTGGGCATCGTGTATTGCGAGCTGGGCGCGGCCCTGCCGCGTGCCGGCGGCGTGGTGCGCTACCCGGTGTATTCCCACGGGCCACTGCTGGGCTACCTGATGGGGTTCATCACCCTGATCGCCTTTTCCAGCCTGATCGCCATCGAAGTGGTCGCCTCGCGCCAGTACGCCGCTGCCTGGTTCCCGGGGCTGACAAAGGCCGGCACCAGCGACCCGACCGTGCTTGGCTGGCTGGTGCAGTTCGCACTGTTGGGGCTGTTCTTCATCCTGAACTACCGCAGCGTGAAAACCTTCGCCAAAGCCAACAACCTGGTCAGCGTGTTCAAGTTCATCGTGCCGCTGCTGGTGATCGGGGTGCTGTTCACCTTCTTCAAACCCGAGAATTTCCAGGTACAGGGTTTTGCGCCGTTTGGCCTGTCCGGGGTGGAAATGGCGGTATCGGCCGGTGGCATCATTTTCGCCTACCTGGGCCTCACACCGATCATCTCGGTGGCCAGCGAGGTCAAGAACCCGCAACGCACCATTCCTATTGCGCTGATACTGTCGGTGCTGCTGTCCACCGCCATCTACGCCCTGCTGCAACTGGCATTTCTCGGCAGCGTGCCCACTGACATGCTGACCAATGGCTGGTCGGCGGTGACAAAGGAACTGGCCCTGCCCTACCGCGACATCGCCCTGGCCTTGGGAGTGGGCTGGCTGGCCTACCTGGTGGTGGCGGATGCGGTGATCTCCCCAAGCGGCTGCGGCAACATCTACATGAATGCCACCCCCCGCGTGGTGTATGGCTGGGCGAAGACCGGCACGTTCTTCCGCTACTTCACCCGCGTCGATGAACAGTCTGGCATTCCGCGCCCGGCCCTGTGGCTGACCTTTGGCCTGTCGGTGTTCTGGACCCTGCCATTCCCCTCGTGGGAAGCGCTGATCAACGTGGTGTCCGCTGCACTGGTGCTGAGCTACGCAGTGGCCCCGGTGACCGTCGCCGCCCTGCGCCGAAACGCTCCCGACATGCCGCGCCCGTTCCGGGTCAAGGGCATGGGTGTACTGGGCCCGCTGTCGTTCATCATCGCCGCACTGATCGTGTATTGGTCGGGCTGGGGCACGGTGTCCTGGCTGCTGGCGCTGCAAATCCTGATGTTCGTGCTGTACCTGGTGTGTGCGCGCTTCGTGCCCACCGAGCACGTGTCGCTGGCCCAGCAGGTGCGCTCGTCGGCGTGGCTGATCGGCTTCTACGCCGTGACCATCCTGCTGTCCTGGCTGGGCAGCTTTGGCGGCACCGGGGTGATCGGCCACCCGCTCGACACCGTGATCGTCGCCGCATGTGCGCTTGGCATTTACTACTGGGGTGCGCGCACCGGGGTGCCGGCACATCTGGTGCGCCTGGAGGGCGAGGATGAAAGCGAAGCCAGCCAAGCGCCGCTGGTCGCCCAAGGCCCGGCGGTAACGGCGCCCTGAGGGCCCGCATCCACAGCGCAAGACTTGGCCAACCACACTACGGACACGACCATGAAACAGATCCACATCATCGACTCGCATACCGGCGGCGAACCCACGCGCCTGGTGATGAAAGGCTTCCCGCACCTGCACGGTCGCAGCATGGCCGAGCAGCGCGACGAACTGCGCGAGCGGCACGATGCGTGGCGCCGGGCCTGCCTGCTGGAGCCGCGGGGCAACGACGTGCTGGTGGGGGCGCTGTACTGCCCACCGGTGTCGGCGGACGCCACCTGCGGGGTGATCTTCTTCAACAACGCCGGTTACCTGAACATGTGTGGCCACGGCACCATCGGCCTGGTTGCCTCGCTGCAGCACCTGGGCCTGATCGCACCGGGGGTGCACAAGATCGACACCCCGGTCGGCCAGGTCAGCGCCACCCTGCATGAAGATGGCGCCATCACCGTCGGCAACGTGCCCGCCTACCGCTACCGCCAGCAGGTGGCGGTGGATGTGCCCGGCCATGGCGTGGTGCGCGGCGATATCGCCTGGGGTGGCAACTGGTTCTTTCTGGTCAGCGAGCATGGCCAGCGCCTTGAACTGAGCAACCGCGAAGCCCTCACCGACTACACCTGGGCCATGCTCAAGGCCCTCGAAGCCCAAGGCATTACCGGTGAGCACGGTGCCCCCATCGACCACGTCGAGCTGTTTGCCGAAGACGCCGCAGCCGACAGCCGCAACTTCGTCATGTGCCCGGGCAAAGCCTACGACCGTTCGCCCTGCGGCACCGGCACCAGCGCCAAGCTGGCCTGCCTGGCGGCAGACGGCAAGCTGGCCGAGGGCCAGGCCTGGGTACAGGCCAGCATCACCGGCAGCCAGTTCACTGGCCGCTACGAGCGCGACGGGGAGCGGATTCGCCCATTCATTACCGGCCGCGCCTACATGACCGCCGACAGCACGCTGTTGATCGATGAACAGGACCCCTTCGCCTGGGGCATCTGACCCCTGCTTTCCTTTACCACCCGACACCGCCAGGAGCACTAACAATGACTGACAACATCTTCACCGGCACCATGCCCGCCCTGATGACCCCCTGCACCGCCGAGCGCAAACCGGACTACGACGCACTGGTGCGCAAGGGCCGTGAGCTGATCGAGGCTGGCATGAGCGCAGTGGTGTACTGCGGTTCGATGGGTGACTGGCCACTGCTCAGCGAGGCCGAACGCCAGGAGGGTGTGGCGCGGCTGGTGGCAGCGGGCATCCCGACCATCGTCGGCACCGGCGCGGTGAACACCCGCGAAGCCGCCGCCCACGCTGCCCACGCGGCCAAGGTGGGCGCCGCGGGCCTGATGGTCATTCCACGGGTACTCAGCCGGGGTGCATCGCTGATTGCCCAGAAACACCACTTCGCGGCGATTCTGGCCGCCGCGCCTGCGCTGCCGGCAGTGATCTACAACAGCCCGTACTACGGCTTCGCCACCCGCGCCGACCTGTTCTTCGAACTGCGCCAGCAATTCCCCAACCTGATCGGCTTCAAGGAGTTCGGCGGCGGCGCGGACCTGCGCTATGCGGCCGAGCACATCACCTCCAAGGATGACGGTGTGACGCTGATGGTGGGCGTGGATACCCAGGTGGTGCATGGCTTCGTCAACTGCAACGCCACCGGCGCCATCACCGGCATCGGTAACGCCTTGCCACGGGAGGTGCTGCAACTGGTGAGCCTGAGCAAGCAGGCCGCCAAGGGCGACGCCCGAGCCCGCCGCCTGGCCCGTGAGCTGGAAGCGGCACTGGGGGTGCTGTCGTCGTTCGATGAAGGTTGCGACCTGGTGCTGTACTACAAGCACCTGATGGTGCTCAACGGCGACACGGAGTACACCCTGCACTTCAACGAAACCGATGCCCTGACCGATGCCCAGCGCAACTATGCCGAGCAGCAGTACGCGCTGTTCCGTAGCTGGTATGCGCACTGGTCGACCGAGCAGAACGTGGCCTGACCTCAGCCGCAATCTCCCTGCACCTGCACTGCATTCACAAGGAGTCACCATGCCCCTTACAGGCAAACTGCTGATCGGCCAGACCCCGGTAGCCGGCACACGCCAAGCCCTGCACGCCATCAACCCGACCAGCGGCCAGGCACTGGAGCCGGCGTACCACGGCGGCACGGGCGAACACGTGGCCCAGGCCTGCGCGCTGGCCTGGGCGGCGTTCGACGTCTATCGCGAAACCACACTGGAACAGCGTGCCGGCTTTCTGGAAGTAATCGCCGCACACATCGAAGCCCTCGGCGATGCACTGATCGAGCGCGCCGTCGCCGAAACGGGCCTGCCCACGGCGCGTATCCAGGGCGAACGCGGCCGCACCTGCACCCAGTTGCGCGCTTTCGCCCGCGTGGTGCGGGCCGGTGAGTGGTTGGACGTGAGGGTCGACCCGGCCCTGCCGGAGCGCCAACCCCTGCCCCGCCCTGACCTGCGCCAACGGCACATCGCCCTGGGGCCGGTCGCGGTATTCGGCGCCAGCAACTTCCCGCTGGCGTTCTCGGTAGCCGGTGGCGACACCACCTCGGCGCTGGCGGCCGGCTGCCCGGTAGTGGTCAAGGTACACGGCGCTCACCCCGGCACCAGCGAACTGGTAGGCCAGGCCGTGGCAAATGCCGTCCAGCAGTGCGGGCTACCTGAAGGAGTTTTCTCGCTGCTGTACGGTTCGGGCCGTGAAGTGGGCATTGCGCTGGTCAGCGACCCCCGCATCAAGGCCGTGGGCTTTACCGGTTCACGCAGCGGCGGCCTGGCCTTGTGCCAAGCCGCCCAGGCTCGGCCCGAACCTGTTCCGGTGTATGCGGAAATGAGCTCGATCAATCCGGTGTTCCTGTTCGATGCGGCCTTGCAGGCACGCGCTGAAGCCATGGCCCAGGGGTTCATTGGCTCACTCACTCAAGGTGCAGGGCAGTTCTGTACCAACCCAGGGTTGGTGATTGCCAAGCAGGGGCCTGATTTGCAACGCTTCATCCAGGCTGCCAGCCAGCATGTGAGCCAGGCCGCAGCGCAGACCATGCTCACCCCCGGGATTTTTGCCGCCTACCAGGCAGGCATCGGCGCCCTGGCTGAAAACGGAGGTGCCTCGCAGGTAGCCAGCGGCCTTGCGGCCGAGGGCGTCAATCAAGGCCAGGCGCACCTGTTCGTGGCCGAGGCCGAGGCGTTTCTCGCCGACCCGACACTGCAGGCCGAAGTATTTGGTGCCACATCGCTGGTGGTGGCCTGTGCCAGCGACCAGCAGATGCGTGAAGTGGCCGATCACCTCGAAGGCCAGCTGACTGCCACCTTGCAATTGGACGAAGCTGACATCGCCAGCGCCCGCGCCCTGCTGCCCACCCTGGAACGCAAGGCTGGGCGGATTCTGGTCAACGGCTGGCCGACCGGTGTAGAGGTGTGTGACGCCATGGTACATGGTGGGCCATTCCCGGCCACGTCCGATGCCCGCAGCACGTCGGTGGGCACCGCGGCCATCCAGCGTTTCCTGCGACCGGTGTGCTACCAGG
This sequence comes from Pseudomonas sp. S60, assembly GCF_016647865.1. Lineage (NCBI taxonomy): Bacteria > Pseudomonadati > Pseudomonadota > Gammaproteobacteria > Pseudomonadales > Pseudomonadaceae > Pseudomonas > Pseudomonas sp. S60. The sequence goes on from NZ_JACVVH010000025.1 coordinate 65,504, forward strand.
ACTTTCCTGACGCGCTGTTGCCTGAGGCGTTGCAGCACACCAACCCGTTGCAACTGCGGCGCCTGCTCGACGGCAAGCGGGAAGGCTGAGTATGGAGCACACCCCCGCAAACGATATCGTGGTAGTGGGTGCCGGCATCATCGGTGTGGCCTGCGCCCTGCAGCTGGCACGCCAAGGCCGGCAGGTACTGCTGGTCGACCGCCAGCTCCCCGGCCAGGGGGCATCCTGGGGCAATGCGGGGCACCTGGCTACCGAGCAGGTGTTCCCCATCGCCGACCTGTCGATTCTCAAGCGCCTGCCGCGCATGCTGCTGGACCCGATGGGGCCACTGCGCCTGGACTGGAAGTACCTGCCCAAGGCGATGCCCTGGTTCACCCGCCTGCTGCTCAACCTGCGCCCGGCACCGTTCCAGCGCAGCGTCGCGGGTATTCGCGCGCTCAACGAAGCCAGCCTGGCGGCCTGGCAGCAGTTGCTGGGGTCGATCGGGCGCAGCGACCTGTTCCATCAGGATGGCTCGCTGCTGGTGTTCGAGCGGCCAGAATCCAGTGAGGCGCTGGCGGCGTTGCGCAACCGCATGCAGCAACAGGCCGTCCCGGTGGAGCTGTGGTCTGCGCGGCAGGTACAGGCCGCTGCGCCCCAGCTGAACCCAAGCCTGCTGGGCGGTTTGTTCTTCCCGTCCACTGGCCACTTCATCGACCCCTATCGGGTGCTGTGCGAGCTGTTCGAGGCGGCCCAGGCCGAGGGCGTACGCTTCATGCAGGCTCAGGTCGACGGTGGGCGGCTGCACAGCGCCGGGGTAACCCTTGCCAGCAACTGCGGTGCGCTGCATGCCCGCCAGGTGTTGCTGAGTTGTGGCGCGCATTCGGCGCACCTCACTGCTGCGCTCACGGGCAAGCAGGTGCCACTGGACACCGAACGGGGGTACCACCTGATGCTGCCGGCCGAACACCAACGCCTGCCGTTCGCCGTCACATCCCTTGAGCGCAAGTTCATCATGACGCCCATGACCGGGGGGTTACGCCTGGCCGGCACGGTCGAGTTCGCCGGCCTGCAAGCCCCCCCGAACATGCAGCGGGCGTGGCAACTGCACCGGTTGAGCAAGGGGTTGTTCAGGGAAGACTTGAGCACCGAGGGTGCGAGCACCTGGATGGGGATGCGCCCGTCGTTGCCAGACTCGTTGCCGGTGATCGACCGGGTGTGTGAAGGCCGGGTGCTGCTGGCTTTCGGGCATCAGCACCTGGGCTTGACCCAGGCGGCGGTCACAGCGCAATGGGTGGGTCGGCTGGCCGAGGCGCTTGGCGGCCCTGAAACCCGGGCATACCGCCTGGACCGCTTCTGATCACCCGATACCACTGCTGCTAAGGCGCTTCCGGGTAGCTGTACTCAAACACCCGCACCACTTCGGAAGCATGCCAGGACGCTGCTTCCATGCCATCGACCGGGCCCGAAAAGCGACCCAGTTTTTCGACGCACTCGAAAAACCCGGTACGGGGCAGCCGGCTGGCACCCTGGCTGATCACCAGCGAACTTCGCAGTGGCTGCTCGGCCCGGGCATCCAGCACGGCCAGGTACTCCAGCGCTGCGGTCAGTGTCTGCATGGCCGGGCTGGGCAATTGCAAGCGCTCGATAAGCGCACGGTAGGTCAGCAGGTGGCGTTGACGCCTGGCCAGATCTAGCTCGCCCAGCAGGTTATCCCAATGCTGGCGGCTGATCCTGACGTGGCTCATGACACCTCGCTCCAGCCAGCCACGCCCAGGTGCCACGCCAATGCGCGGCGGATGGCAGCATCAGGCTGGCGCTCGCCGGCTTCAATCATGGCCAGGTAAGCGGGGCTTACCCCTACGTTTCGGGCCAACTGTTCGGCAGCAATCCCTTTGGCTCTGCGGATATCCCCCACCTCACTGAAGGCGGGCGCGGGTGCAGGTGGCTGCTGCTCGCCGCTTTCGCCGCCTGTGACGGGGGGCGTTGCCGGGGCCTGCCCTGCAGCCTTCAGCAACGCCTGATAGTGCTCCCACGGAACGACGGCGTACTCTGGCTGACCGTCCCGGCTGATGACCTGAATACCCATTACGAACCCCTCAAGAGGATTACCGCATGTAATCCGTTGGCATAACCCTTATGCCAATTATATGACCAAGTCCGCGATCTGTGCAGCCAGGCACCTTAGCGGCCAGGCTGAGGGGCTGATATCAGGACGCAGGACGCTCCAGGCGCAGGGCTTCGGGGGTAGCTGGCAACCGCTCCACCACGCGCAAACGCTCGGGGGCCTGGCTGTCACGCCACGCCTTGAACCGCGCCAGTTCATCGGCCACGGTCTTCATTACCCAGCCCAGCACCGCAATGTCATCCAGGAAGCCCACACCCAACAACCAATCGGGGATGGCGTCGATGGGGCTTACAAAATACAGCAGACCTGCCACGATCGTGACCAGCGCTTTGGGGCTTATGGCACGGTACTCGCCGCGCCACCATGCCAGGCACAGTGACTGCATCAGCTTCACGTCTTCACGCAACTTGCCCAGCCGCGGGCCTTTGCGAGCCACAGCAAACAGCAGTGCAGGCAACCGACCGCGGCTGAGCAGGCGCTCGGCCAGCGGCAGAAAGCGAGCGAAATTCCAGGGTGCATTCATGGAGCCTCCAGGACGGAAAAGGTTATCCACATTTATTGTGGATAACCTTGTGAACAGGGCGGTGTTTCTGACGTCAGGTGCCTATCAGGCAAGGGCCAAGGTCAGATCGGGCGTTTTTTACACAGCCGTTACAGTCTCGCACACGCGTACGGGCCAAACGGCTCAGGTTAGACGCTTCCTGCTTCTACACGCTGCATGTCCTCGGACACTATCAGCACTTGCCGGTTCGACCAAGCACTCTGCACAAACACGAACGCCCCGTCGGGACGGGGCGTTCAGGGTTGCAGCAACCGGCTTTTACTTGGCAGGTGCTTCAGCCGGGGCTTCGGCTGGGGCGTCTGCTTCAGGTTCGGCGCCTTGCAGCTGAGCCGGGTCCTTGATGGCGATCAGCTCAAGGTCGAACACCAATACCGAGTTTGCCGGGATCAGCGGGCTTGGGCTCTGTGCGCCGTAGGCCAGCTCAGCCGGGATGAACAGCTTGTACTTCTCGCCCACGTGCATCAGTTGCAGGCCTTCGACCCAACCTGGGATCACGCCGCTCACCGGCAGATCGATCGGGCTGCCGCGCTCGACCGAGCTGTCGAACACCTTGCCATCGATCAGCTTGCCTTCGTAGTGAACGGTCACCACATCGGTAGGCTTGGGCTGCGGGCCGTCGGCCTTCTTCACCACTTCATACTGCAGGCCCGACGCCGTGGTAACCACACCCGGCTTCTTGGCGTTTTCTTCCAGGAACTTCTTGCCGGCAGAGGCCGCTTCTTCGCTGGCCTTGGCCAGGCGTTCTTCGGCGCGTTTCTGCAGCGCGGTGAAAGCCTCTACCAGCTCTTCGTCCTTCAGGCGCTGCTCTTTCTTGCCAACGGCGTCTTCGATACCCAGCGCGACTGCTTTCGAATCAAGGTCATCCATGCCTTCCTGAGCCAGGCTCTTGCCCATGTTCAGGCCGATACCGTAGGAGGCTTTCTGCGCGGGGGTCTTCAGTTCGGGGCTGCTGGCCTGCTGGTCGCAACCAGCCAGTACCAGGCCTACCAGGGCAACCGCAGCCGCCAAACGATGCTGTTTCATGCTATTTCCTTGTTCATGCGCCATAAGGGCAATCAGGGTGTAGGCCGCGAGCTTAGCAGGCGGTCGTCACCAATGGCTACCGGCATAGGAGCGGGTTTCACGCAATAAGTTCAGCAGCCACCCTACCGCGTCGCACGTCATCAATTCGCTCGCCAATATTGACCATCAACCGGAAAGATGCGCCTACAGGCAGGGCTTGCGGCTACAGACACTCAATGCTGGATCAGGTACAGCTTCATGGATAGGCGCGCTCCCGATACTGCGCGGCCACCTCACGCAACACGTCGCACACCCACTGCCCCGGCAGGCTCTGTGCCAGTGCAGCATTGCGGCAGATGCCCACCGAACCGCCAGGCTCGCGCACGCCCAGGTCGAGTTCGACCAGGTCGCCACGGCGCAGGTCCAGCAGCACAGCGTCGCGCGGGGCTACCCAAACCGCGTCGCTGCCCTGCACGTAACGCCGGCTCAGCACCAGCGACAAGGTTTCCAGGCGCTGTGCGGGCATCTGGATGCCGCCTTGCACGAACAGGCTGTCGGCATGCTGACGGATCGTTGTACCGGCCGGCGGCACTACCAGTGGGTACTGCCCTACACGCGCCCGTTCGAGCGGTGTAGCAGCCAGCAGCGGGTGACCGGCGCGCACCACCAGGGTCATGGACTCGCTGTACAGGTGCTCGAACGAAAGGCCCTGTATCTGCGGGCTGTCGGTCATCCGCCCCACCACCAGCTCCAGTTCACCCACGCGCAACTGGCCTAGCAATTGGGCACTCACGCCGGTCACCACGCTGATGACCAAGGCCTGGTGGCGCTGATGCAGGCGGCACAGCACCTCGGGCATCAACAGGCTTTCGACCGTGGACAACACACCGATGCGCACCTGGGACGGCACCTGCGCCTCGCCGCGCAGGCAGCTGACGCCATCGCGCAGGGCCTGCACACTGGGCCCTGCATAACGCATGAAGCGTGTACCAGCGGGGGTCAGCTCAACGCCCTGGCGGCCACGCACGAACAGCCTGGCCTGCAGTAGGTCTTCGAGTTCCCTGAGGGTCTTGGAGATCGCCGGCTGGCTGATGGCGAGCACGTCTGCCGCCCTGGCCAGGCTGCCCTGCCGGGCAATCTCCAGAAAGCACAGTAGGTGGCGGTACTTGATACGGGTGTCGAGGTTCATGGCGCCAGCTTACCGCATTGTCGGCAAGGCCGTGCCCACTGCGGCCCCGCCGCATTGGCAACCCGGGTACGGCAAGCGCTATGCTTGAGCAAATTTCCGCATGAGCAACTGCCCTTCCCCATGTCCAAGGTCATCATCAAGACCCCCGCCCAACTCGACCTGATGCGCCGCGCCGGCCAGCTTCTGGCGCAAGTGTTCGCCGATCTCGACAGCTTTATCCGCCCGGGTGTCACCACCCTGCAGATCAACGACCGGGCCGAGGCGTTCATCCTCGACACACTCAGGGCACGCCCCGCCAGCAAGGGCCAGTATGGCTTCCCCTATGCGCTCAACACCTCGGTGGATCACGTGGTGTGCCACGGTATGCCCAAGGCGGATGAGGTGCTTCAGGCGGGGTCCATCATCAATGTCGATATCACCCTGGAACAGGGTGGGTACATTGCGGACTCCTCGAAGATGTACAGCCTGGGGCCGGTAAGCGACGAGGCCCGCCATCTGGTAGCGACCACCTACGATGCGCTGTGGAAAGGCATCGCACAGGTCCGCCCGGGGGCCACGCTGGGTGATATCGGTCACGCTATCCAGGCTCACGCCGAGGGCGCAGGCTACAGTGTGGTTCGGGAGTACTGCGGCCATGGCATCGGCCAGCAGATGCACGAGGCGCCCGAAGTGCTGCACGTGGGCCAACGCGGCATGGGCATGAAGCTGAAACCTGGCATGGTGTTCACCATCGAACCGATGATCAACCAGGGTGGGCGCGGTACCCGTACGTTGAAAGATGGCTGGACGGTGATCACCCGTGACCACAGCCTCTCGGCCCAGTGGGAGCATACCGTGGCGGTAACAGAAGAGGGCTATGAAGTGCTGACCTTGCGCGATGAAGAGCGTGGCCGCCACTGAACGTGCGGCGAAAACGCCAAAACGAAAAAAGCGACCCTAAGGTCGCTTTTTTGATGCTTCAGGGTGTTCAGTGGGCCCTTGAAGCGGAATATGGCGCAGCGGACGGGACTCGAACCCGCGACCCCCGGCGTGACAGGCCGGTATTCTAACCGACTGAACTACCGCTGCGCTATACATCGAGTGGTGGGTGATGACGGGATCGAACCGCCGACCCTCTGCTTGTAAGGCAGATGCTCTCCCGGCTGAGCTAATCACCCATGTCTCTCGGTGTGGCGCGCATTCTACGGGCGAATTTCAACCCTGGCAAGTACTTATCGCATTTTTTTGCTGATTGATTGAATACCAAAAAGCGCCCACAAAAAAAGCGACCCTAAGGTCGCTTTCTCTGTTGCTTCAGGGTGTTCAGTAGGCCCTTGAAGCGGAATATGGCGCAGCGGACGGGACTCGAACCCGCGACCCCCGGCGTGACAGGCCGGTATTCTAACCGACTGAACTACCGCTGCGCTATACATCGAGTGGTGGGTGATGACGGGATCGAACCGCCGACCCTCTGCTTGTAAGGCAGATGCTCTCCCGGCTGAGCTAATCACCCTTCGTCTCGGTGTGGCGCGCATTCTACGGAGAGCATTCCACCCTGGCAAGCTCTTTTTGAAAAATATTTGAAAAAAAACGCAGGCCTTTCAATAACCTAGCGTAACCGCCGGTTTAATTGCCCCTGGAGTGACTACTGGCCCTCTGACAGGGTTGGCCTCGGGGGGCCGCTCGGAGAATAATGCCCGCCTTATGCATTAAGGAGAGATCCCCCCTCATGTGGTTCAAGAACCTGCTCACCTATCGCCTGACCCAGGATGTGCCTTTCGAGGCTGAAGCGCTGGAAGCCGCATTGGCCAGCAAGCCGGCCCGCCCCTGTGCCAGCCAGGAGCTGACCACCTATGGCTTCGTCGCCCCGTTCGGTAAAGGCGAAGACGCTCCCCTGGTGCATGTAAGCGGCGAATACCTGCTGATTGCCGCCCGCAAGGAAGAACGCATTCTGCCCAGCAGCGTGGTCAATGACGCTGTAAAGGAGAAGGTCGAAGAGATCGAAACCGAGCAGATGCGCAAGGTTTACAAAAAGGAACGCGACCAGATCAAGGACGAAATCATCCAGGCGTTCCTGCCGCGTGCGTTCATCCGCCGCTCGATGATCTTCGCCGCCATTGCCCCACGCCTGGGCATGGTGCTGGTCAACTCGGCCAGTGCCAAGCGCGCCGAAGACCTGTTGTCCACCCTGCGCGAAGTGATGGGCTCGCTGCCTGTGCGCCCGGCTACCGTCAAGATCGCCCCGGTCGCCACCATGACCGACTGGGTCAAGTCGCAGCAGGCTGCCGAAGGCTTCTATGTACTGGATGAGTGCGAGCTGCGCGACACCGCCGAAGACGGTGGCATCGTGCGCTGCAAGCGCCAGGACCTGACCGGCGAGGAGATCCAGCTGCACCTGAGCACCGGCAAGGTGGTGACCCAGCTGGCCATGGCCTGGCAAGACAAACTGTCGTTCGTACTGGACGACAAGATGGTGATCAAACGCCTGAAGTTCGAAGAGCTGCTGCAAGAGCAGGCCGAGCAGGACGGCGGTGACGAGGCCGCCCAGCAGTTCGATGCCAGCTTCCAGCTGATGATGATGACCTTCGCTGAGTTCCTGCCCACACTGTTCGAAGCCCTGGGCGGGGAAGAAATCCCCCAAGGCGTCTGACAGCGCCTGCGCAGCCTGGGCCGCAAGCTACAACAACAAGCACAACCGAGTGGCGCTGATCAAAGCGCCACTTCTTTATTACTTGCAGCTGAACCGGAGAATTCCCTGCCATGCGTGCGCTCGCCGCTCTCAGCCGTTTCGTCGGCAACACCTTTGCCCTGTGGGTGCTGGTATTTGCCGTACTGGCCTTCCTGCAACCCCAGTGGTTCATTGCCCTGAAAGTGGCCATCGTACCGCTGCTGGGGCTGGTGATGTTCGGCATGGGCCTCACCCTCAAGCTGGACGACTTTGCCGCCCTCGCCCGCCAACCCTGGCGCGTGATGCTGGGGGTGGTGGCCCATTTCGTGATCATGCCTGGCATGGCATGGCTGCTGTGCCAGGTGTTTCACCTGCCGCCTGAAATCGCCGTGGGTGTGATTCTGGTGGGCTGCTGCCCCAGTGGCACCGCGTCCAACGTCATGGTCTGGCTGTCCCGTGGCGACCTGGCGTTAGCGGTAGCCATTGCCGCAGTGACCACCTTGCTGGCGCCATTGCTGACCCCCGCGTTGATCTGGTTCCTGGCCTCGGCCTGGTTGCCGGTGTCCTTCATGGACATGTTCTGGTCGATCTTGCAGTTGGTCATGCTGCCTATCGTGCTAGGGGTGTTGGCGCAACGCTTGCTGGGCGCACGGGTACAGGCTGCGGTACAGGTGTTGCCACTGGTGTCGGTGGTGAGCATCGTCATGATCGTGTGCGCGGTGGTGGCGGCCAGCCAGGCCAAGATTGCCGAATCCGGTTTGCTGATCATGGCGGTGGTAATACTGCACAACAGCTTCGGCTACCTGCTGGGTTACCTCACTGGCAAGCTGTGCAAACTGCCGCTGGCCCAGCGCAAGTCGCTGGCCCTGGAGGTCGGCATGCAGAACTCCGGGCTGGGGGCAGCGCTGGCGGCGGCGCATTTTTCGCCACTGGCAGCGGTGCCCAGCGCGCTGTTCAGCGTTTGGCACAATATTTCCGGTGCGTTGTTGTCCACCTGGTTCCGGCGCATGGACGACGCAGGCACCGCGCCTCGGGAACCTACCGCTGGCCGCTGAGCGGCACTACGTGCCCCTGCCCTCTTGATCCGAAGCGGGCAGATCGGCACCATGCAAGCACTGTGAGGACGACCTCACGACGCCGAGCGTGATCATTCCGGGGACGGCCCCATCATCCCACCTGATGGAGACGCACCATGTCCTGGATCATCCTGTTCTTTGCCGGCCTGTTCGAAGTAGGCTGGGCCGTTGGCCTGAAATACACCGATGGTTTCAGCAAGCCCCTGCCTACTGCCCTCACCATCGCGGCCATGGCGGTCAGCCTGGGCCTGCTGGGCCTGGCCATGAAAGAGCTGCCGCTGGGCACCGCCTACGCCATCTGGACAGGCGTAGGTGCAGTGGGCACGGTAATCGCCGGCATCATCCTGTTTGGTGAGTCCATGGCCCTGGTGCGGCTGGTCAGCGTGGCACTGATCATCTGTGGCCTGGTGGGCCTCAAAGTCAGCGCCAGCTAACAGCCTGTCAGCGCATGGCGCCGCGCAAGCGGCTTACCTGCTCCCGCAACACCTCTGGCTGCGCCGCCTCCGCTGGGATGGCGGCGCCTGCCACGATGGTCACCCGCGACCACAGCCGCTTGAAAAACCCTTTGGCAGGGTCACGGCTGAAAAAGCTGCCCCACAACCCCTGCAGCGCCAACGGAATGACCGGCACCGGCGTTTGTTCCAGAATGTGACTGACGCCGCCCTTGAACACATCGATCTCCCCATCGGCCGACAGCTTGCCTTCCGGGAAGATACACACCAGCTCGCCTTCGGCCAGGTACTGGGCAATACGTGCGAACGCGCGTTCGTAAGTCGCCAGGTCTTCGCTGCGCCCGGCAATCGGGATGGCACCTGCGGTGCGGAAAATGAAGTTCAACACCGGCAGGTTGTAGATTTTGTAATACATGACAAAACGAATCGGCCGGCGGATGGCCCCGCCCAGCAGCAGCGCGTCAACGAACGACACATGGTTGCACACCAGCAATGCCGGCCCTTCGTCCGGTATACGCTCCAGGCCTTGGTGCTTTACCCGGTACATCGAGTGGCTGAGCAACCAGATGAGAAAGCGCATGGTGAATTCAGGCACGATGCTGAAGATGTAGGCGTTGACCGCAATGTTCAGCAACGACACCACCAGGAACAACTGCGGGATGGTGAACCCGGCCAGGCCTAGCAGGGCAATGGTCAGCAGCGCTGAAACCACCATGAACAACGCATTGAGAATGTTGTTGGCGGCAATCACGCGGGCGCGCTGGTCTTCGGCGGTACGGGCCTGGATCAGCGCATACAGCGGCACGATGTAGAAACCGCCGAACACGCCCAGGCCAACGATGGACAGCAGCACCCACCAGGCCTGGCTCATGCCCAGCAGTGCCAGCCAGTCGTGGGGCGCAGCGGCCGCCGGTACGTCGCCGGAGTGCCACCACCACAGCAGGCCGAACACGGTCAGCCCGAACGAGCCGAACGGCACCAGCCCGATCTCGACCTTGCGCCCGCTCAGGCGCTCGCACAGCAGCGAGCCCAGGGCGATGCCTACCGAAAACAGCGTCAGCACCAGCGTAACGACCGTGCCGTCACCGTGCAGCCAGTCCTTGGCGTAGGCCGGGATCTGGGTGAGGTAGATGGCGCCGACGAACCAGAACCAGGAGTTGCCCACGATCGACCGAGACACTGCCGGCGGCTGCCCTAGCCCCATGCGCAGAATCACCCAGGACTGCTTGAAGATGTTCCAGTCCAGCACCGCATGCGGCGACGCCGCCGCCGCGCGCGGGATCCAGCGGCTGGCCAGGTAGCCCAGTACAGCGGTGCCGACCACACCGCCGGCCACCACCCAGGCGTAGTCGTCGGAGGACATCATCACCCCGGCGCCGATGGTGCCGGCCAGGATGGCCAGGAAGGTGCCGGTTTCCACCAGCCCATTGCCACCTACCAGTTCCTGTTCGCGCAGGGCCTGGGGCAGGATGGAATACTTGACCGGCCCGAACAGCGCCGAATGGGTCCCCATCCCGAACAGGGCCACCAGCATCAGGGCCAGGTGGTTGGTGACGAAGCCCAGCGCGCCTATCGACATGATGCCGATTTCGGCAAGCTTGATCGCGCGGATAAGCGCGTCCTTGGCAAACTTCTCGCCAAACTGCCCGCCCAGCGCCGAGAACAGGAAAAACGGCAGGATGAACAGCAGGGCACACAGGTTGACCCAGATGGAGCGATCGCCATCACCCAGGCTCAACTTGAACAGAATCGCCAGGATCAGCGACTGTTTGAACAGGTTGTCGTTGAACGCACCCAGCGACTGGGTGATGAAAAATGGCAGGAAGCGCCGCTTGCCGAGCAAGGTGAATTGCGAGGAGTGACTCATCGTCCTTGGTCCTGGGTTCAGCCATGGGTGGCAGTTATCTGATTGGGATGCACGCGGCCTCTATGAAGCCACAATTGCCACCACCACGGACAGGCCTGTTTCCAGCGAGTTGCACGCCACACCCTTGGTGTCAGTCGAACCCGAACAACCGTTGCGCCGTATCGACCAACAGGGCCTGGCGCAGTGGCGCCGCGCAACCCAGTGCGTCGAACTGCCCGACCACACTGGCGAAACTCACCCCTGCCTCATGCTGGGTATGCGGCCAATCGCTGCCCCACATCAGCCGCTCGGCCCCAAAATGCGCCTCCAACGCCCCCAACGCCTGGCGGGCGAAGGCCAGGTTTTGCTGTGGGCTGCCTTCCAGACGGTAGATACCGGACACCTTCACCCAGACGTTGCCAAGCCCGCCCAGGGTCAATAGCTCGGCAAAACCGGGCTGCCCGAGACCTTGGCGCGCGTCGGGGCGGCCAAAGTGGTCAATGACCAGGTCCAGCCCATAGGGCTGCAATGCCCGAACCAGCGCGGGGATGTCTGCCACCTGTCGATGCAGTTCGAGGTGCCAGCCCTGCTCGCCAATCCGCTGGAAAAGCTGCCGCCATGCACCGGTCGAGAAGTCCGGCAACGCCTGCCCCATCAAATTGAGGCGCACCCCCCGTACGCCCAGCCGGGCCATTGCATCGAGGGTTTCGCGCTGCACGTTCGGCTCCACCATCACCACTCCGCGCAGTTGGCCAGGCGCAGCTTGCAGGGCAGCCAGCAGGTAGCTGTTGTCGGTGCCCAGAAAGCTGGGCTGCACCAGCACCCCGTGGCTGAAGCCATGGGCAAGCAACTGGCCCAGGTACTCGGCCAGTGGCGCATCGTAGTCAGGCGCGTAACGCCGTTCTTGCGCCATCGCCAGCCCACGGCTGAACACGTGGGCATGGCTGTCGATGGCAGTGATGTGTAAATCGGGTTCGTGGGGCATGGCACTCATAATAAGGTTAGGTTACTTGGCAACCGCACCGGCAGCGTCCGGCGTGATGGCGGCGTGCAGGTTGCGGCCGCGGGTTTCCGGCAGGCAAAGCGCAGCGATAACGGCCACGCCATAGGCAATGCCGGCGTCGATGCCGATGGCGGCGCCCAGCGACATGGATTCGCTCATGTGCCCGACAAGGAACGGGAACACCGCCGACAGCACGCGGCCGAAGTTGTAGCAGAAGCCTACCCCCGCACCGCGTACATCGGCCGGGTACAGCTCGTTGAAGAACGCGCCCAGGCTGGCCGGAATGCCCGCGGCGAAGAAGCCCAGCGGGAAGCCCAGGAAGAGCATCTGCGTGTTGCTCAGCGGGAAAAACACATAAGCCTGCACAGTGAGCACGCAGCACACGGCGAACAGCAGGATGTTCTTGCGCCGGCCAATGCGGTCGATCAACAGGCCACTGACCACGCACCCGCACCAGAAGGCCAGGATGATGACGGCCAGGTAGCCCCCGGAGTTGAGCACCGACAGGTTGCGCTCGGTTTTGAGGAAGGTCGGCAGCCAGGTCATCACCGCGTGGTAACCCCCATGCGCCCCCAGGCCCAGCAGCCCGCCCAACAAGGTTACCCGCAGCAGCTCAGGGCGGAAGATACCGGCCATGGACTTGAAGAAACTGCCAGGGATGACCTGTTCTTTCTGCAGCCGCTGGAAGCTGTCCGGCTCAGGCACGTTGCGGCGCACCCAGATGATCAGCAACGACGGCAACAGGCCGACGAAGAACATCACCCGCCAGGCAAATTCCTGCGGCACCAGCGAGTAGATCAGCGTGAACAGTGCCACGGCCAGGCCCCAGCCCACTGCCCAGGCGCTCTGCACGGTGCCCATGACCTTACCCCGGTACTTGGGGTTGATGGTTTCAGCCATCAGCACCGCGCCGGCAGCCCACTCGCCACCAATACCAAAGCCCTGCATGGCCTTGACGAACAGCAACGGGTAGAAGCCTGTGACGAAGGCCGAGAGGAAGGTGAAGAACGAGAACCAGAGGATCATCCACTGCAGGACGCGCACGCGCCCGTAGCGGTCGGACAACGTGCCACCCAGCCAGTCACCGATGGCCGAGGTTACCAGGGTCAGGCCGCTGATCAGGCCGGCATCACCCTTTGACAGCGAAAAGGCAGCAATAAGCGCGGGGATGGCCAGGCCGAACATCTGCACTTCCAGTGCATCCAGCGACCAGCCGCCGAAGCAGGCCCAGAACGTCTTGCGTTCCCGTGAGGTGATCTGGCGGTACCAGCTGAACATGATTGTTATCCTTCTAGTTGTGTGTGTTTCAACCGGTCACCCTTGCTGCTGCATGGGCCAACGGGCAGGCGAAACCACTGCGCCCCGGCGTGAGGGCGCAGGCAGGTAAAAGCAGGAACGACCGGCTTAACGAATGTCGATGCGGTAGCGGAAGTGCTGCGCATGGCCGCGCGAGCGGCGCCATTCAAGCGGTTTGCCGGCGTAGTCGCGGGCCAGGCGTTCGATCACCACCACCGGGCTGTCGGCCGGCAGGTGCAACAGGCGGCCATGCACCGCGTCCACCGCTTCGGCCGTCAGGGTCTCTTCGGCCGAGGCCACCACTTGGCCACACAGGTGCTCGTAGATCGGGTAAAGCAACGGCCCCTTGCTGTCCAGGTCGACCTCCAGCAGGGCCTGGAAGGGCTGGCGTGGCAGCCAGATTTCCTCGGCCAGTACCGGTTGGGCCCCCAACAGGCGAATACGCTGCATGCGGATGACTTCTGCCTGCGCGCCCAAACCCAGCGCTTGGGCCACGGCAGAAGGTGCGGGTACAGCCGTAATTGCCAGGATGCGGCTCTCGGGGACCACGCGCTCGCCATTGGCCGTTTCGAACCGGAAGAAGCGAAACAACGAAGACTGGAACTGTGGCCGCCGGATGAAGGTACCCCGGCCCTGCTGACGCTCCAGCACGCCTTCGGCAACCAGCACGTCCACGGCCTTGCGCACGGTGCCTACCGACATGTCAAATTCGGCAGCCAGCGCCGCCTCGGTGGGTATTGCCTCACCCGGGCGCCAACGGTTGTTGGCGATCTGCATGACCATGTGGTCGCGCAGTTGCTGGTAGCGAGGCAGTCGAGCATCACCGGTCAGGGGGTGCATGGGTTCGCTCTCATCTTGTTATATAGACATATATATGAATTTGGGACGAGTATTCGCTTTCGCCCGAAGGCTGTCAATCCTCCACCCGTCGGCGCCATCGGGGCCCCTGCGGCCGTGGGCTGCGACGACCTGCCACTGCGACCAATGTCGGCGCTGACGACAAGGCGCTGCCCGTGCCAGACTGACCCATCGGGCCACGTTATTTTTTTTGCTTCGGAGTCTTCATGTCGTTGTCCAGCGGGTTGATCGCCGTGGTCGCCCTCGCCTATATGGCCATCATGTTCGCCATCGCGTTCTACGGCGACCGCCGCAGCACGCCGCTGCCGCCGAAGTTGCGCGCCTGGGTGTACAGCCTGTCGCTGGCGGTGTATTGCACCAGCTGGACATTCTTCGGCGCCGTCGGCCAGGCCGCCGAGCAGTTGTGGGCGTTTTTACCCATTTACCTGGGGCCGGTGCTGCTGCTCATCTTTGCACCCTGGGTGGTGCAGAAGATGGTGCTGATCAGCAAGCAGCAGAACATCACATCGATCGCCGACTTCATCGCCGCACGTTACGGCAAGTCGCAAACCCTGGCGGTGGTGGTGGCGCTGATCTGCCTGGTGGGCGTACTGCCCTATATCGCCCTGCAATTAAAGGGCATCGTGCTGGGCGTGAACCTGCTGATCGGCGCCAATGCCGACGCCACCGGTACCCGGGTGCAGGACACCGCACTGGTAGTTTCGCTGGTGCTTGCCGTGTTCGCCATCGTGTTCGGCACCCGCAGCCTGGATGTCACCGAACACCACCGTGGCATGGTGCTGGCCATCGCCTTCGAGTCGCTGATCAAGCTGCTGGCGTTTCTGGCGGTGGGTATCTTCGTAGTCTTCAACCTTTACGACGGCTTCGATGACCTGTTCACTCAGGCGCGGCAATCCATCCACCTGCAGGACTACTGGCAAGAAACAATCAACTGGCCGTCGATGGTGGTGCAGACCGCCGTGGCGATGATGGCCATCATCTGCCTGCCGCGGCAGTTTCACGTCACCGTGGTTGAAAACATCGAACCCCAGGACATGCGCCTGGCGCGCTGGGTATTTCCGATGTACCTGGCGCTGGCCGCGCTGTTTGTGGTGCCCATCGCCCTCGCCGGGCAGATGCTGTTGCCGGGGACGGTGATGTCCGACTCGTTCGTCATCAGCCTGCCACTGGCCGAAGCCCACCCCAGCCTGGCCCTGCTAGCGTTCATCGGCGGCGCCTCTGCGGCCACCGGCATGGTGATTGTCGAGGCGGTAGCGCTGTCGACCATGGTGTCCAACGACATGCTGCTGCCGTGGCTGCTGCGGCGCAACAACGCCGAACGGCCATTCGAGGTGTTCCGCCACTGGATGCTTTCGGTACGCCGGGTGACCATCGTGGTGATCCTGCTGCTCGCTTACGTCAGCTACCGCCTGCTGGGCTCTACCGCCAGCCTGGCTACCATCGGCCAAATTGCGTTCGCCGCCGTCACCCAGCTGACGCCGGCCATGCTCGGGGCACTCTACTGGAAGCAGGCCAACCGCCGTGGCGTGTTTGCCGGGCTGGCAGCCGGCATCTTCCTGTGGTTCTACACGCTGGTACTGCCCATTGCCGCCCACAGCGTTGGCTGGTCGTTGCAACTGTTCCCGGGGCTGGCGTGGCTGCACGGCAACCCGCTGAACCTGCCGATCAGCCCGCTCACCCAGGGGGTGGTGTTGTCACTGGCCGGCAACTTCACACTGTTCGCCTGGGTGTCGGTGCTGTCGCGCACACGGGTGTCGGAACATTGGCAGGCGGGCCGTTTCATCGGCCAGCAAACCAGCGCCCGCCCCAGCAGCAAGCCCTTGCTGGCGGTGCAGATCGACGACTTGCTGACCCTGGCCTCGCGTTTTGTCGGCGAAGAGCGCGCCCGGCAGAGCTTCATCCGTTTCGCCTACCGCCAGGGCAAGGGCTTCAACCCCAACCAGAACGCCGACGGCGACTGGATCGAGCATACCGAACGCCTGCTGGCCGGGGTACTGGGCACGTCCTCCACGCGGGCGGTGGTCAAGGCCGCCATCGAAGGCCGCGACATGCAGCTGGAGGACGTGGTGCGCATTGCCGACGAGGCCAGTGAGGTGCTGCAGTTCAACCGCGCACTGTTGCAGGGCGCCATCGAGAACATCAACCAGGGCATCAGCGTTGTCGACCAGAACCTGCACCTGGTGGCCTGGAACCGCCGGTACCTGGAGCTGTTCAACTACCCAGAAGGGCTGATCAGCGTGGGCCGGCCCATCGCCGACATCATCCGCTACAACGCCGAGCGCGGCCTGTGCGGGCCCGGCGAGGCCCAGGTGCACGTGGCGCGGCGCCTGCACTGGATGCGCCAGGGCCGGGCGCACTCTTCCGAGCGGTTGTTCCCCAACGGCCGCGTGATCGAGCTGATCGGCAACCCCATGCCGGGAGGCGGGTTCGTGATGAGCTTCACCGACATCACACCGTTCCGCGAAGCCGAGCAGGCGCTGCGGGACGCCAATGAGGGCCTGGAACAGCGCGTAGCTGAGCGCACCCATGAGCTGTCGCAACTGAACCAGGCCCTGACCGAAGCCAAGAGCCATGCCGAGGCGGTCAGCCAGTCCAAGACGCGCTTCCTGGCTGCGGTCAGCCACGACCTGATGCAGCCGTTGAACGCGGCAAGGCTGTTCTCTGCAGCCCTTTCCCAGCAGGCCGAGGGCATGACTACGGAAGCCCGGCAACTGGTCCAGCACATGGACAGCTCGCTGCGCTCTGCCGAGGAACTGATCAGCGACCTGCTGGATATCTCACGGCTGGAAAACGGCAAGATCACCCCGGACGCCAAGCCATTCGCCCTTAACGAACTGTTCGACACACTGGGTGCCGAGTTCAAGGTGCTGGCTGCCGAAAAAGGCCTGGAGTTCCGTCTGCGCAGCAGCCGCCTGCGGGTGGACAGCGATATGAAACTGCTGCGCCGGGTACTGCAGAACTTCCTCACCAATGCCCTTCGCTACGGCAAAAGCCCGATCTTGCTGGGCGCCCGTCGCCAGGGCGAGCGGCTGTGGCTGGAGGTGTGGGACCGTGGCCCAGGTATCGCCGATGACAAGCTGCAGGTGATCTTCCAGGAGTTCAAGCGCCTGGACAGCCACCAGACCCGCGCCGAAAAAGGCCTGGGCCTGGGCCTGGCGATCGCCGACGGCCTGTGCCGGGTACTGGGGCACTCCCTGGAGGTGCGCTCGTGGCCTGGTAAAGGCACAGTGTTCCGAGTCAGCGTCCCCATCGCCCGCCAGGCCGCAGCGGCCACCACCGCGCCGCTGGAACAACGCAGCGAGCCGCTGGCTGGCCTGCAGGTACTGTGCGTGGACAATGAAGACAGCATTCTGATTGGCATGAACAGCCTGCTCAGCCGCTGGGGCTGCCAGGTGTGGACGGCCCGCAGCCGCGCCGAATGCGAAGCGCTGCTGGCAGACGGCATGCGGCCGCACCTGGCCTTGGTGGACTACCACCTGGATGACGGCGACACCGGCACCGGCCTAATGGGCTGGTTACGGGCGCGGCTGGGCGAACCGGTACCGGGGGTGGTGATCAGTGCCGATGGCAGCAAGGAAACCCTCGGGCTGGTGCATGCTGCGGGCCTGGACTTCCTGGCCAAGCCGGTCAAGCCAGCGGCGCTGCGGGCACTGCTCAACCGTCATCTGAGCCTGGTTCAGTAAGCGCTTCCCCTGGCACCGCCTCATCGCTCAGGGCCCGCTCCAGCAAGCTGGGTGGCAGGCTTTTGCTGGCCCTGGCGCCCAGCAACTTGAGCTGCTCGCTGCGGCTGACCAGGTTGCCGCGCCCCTCGCACAGCTTGTTGCGCGCGGCGGCGTAGGCCTTGTCCACCTGTTGCAGGCGGCTGCCCAGCTCGTCCAGGTCCTGGATGAACAGCACGAACTTGTCGTACAGCCACCCGGCGCGCTCGGCGATTTCGCGAGCGTTCTGGCCCTGACGCTCCTGCTTCCACAGGCTGTCGATGACGCGGAGGGTGGCCAGCAGGGTGGTTGGGCTGACAATCACGATCTGCCGGTCGAAGGCTTCCTGGAACAGGTTCGGCTCTGCCTGCAGGGCGGCAGAGAACGCTGCCTCGATAGGCACGAACAACAGCACGAAATCGAGGCTGTGTAAGCCTTCGAGCCGGCTGTAGTCCTTGCTGGACAACCCTTTGACGTGGCTGCGCAGAGATTGCACATGTTGCTTGAGCGCCGCTTCGTCGTTGCCAGCCACGTACTGCTGGTAGGCGGTGAGGCTGACCTTGGCATCCACCACCACCTGCTTGTCGCCGGGCAGCATGATCAGCACGTCCGGCTGAAAGCGCTCGCCATCGGCGCTCTTGAGGCTCACCTGGGTCTGGTACTCGCGGCCCTTCTCAAGGCCGGCGTGCTCCAGCACCCGCTCCAGAATCAGCTCACCCCAGTTGCCCTGGGTTTTCTGCCCTTTCAACGCCTGGGTCAGGTTGGTGGCTTCGTCTGACAGGCGCAGGTTGAGCTGTTGCAGGCGCTCCAGTTCCTTGCCAAGCGAGAAACGCTCGCGAGCTTCCTGCTGGTAGCTTTCCTCCACGCGCTTTTCGAACGACTGGATACGTTCCTTAAGCGGGTCGAGCAATTGCCCCAGGTGCTGTTGGCTGGTTTGGGCAAAACGCTGCTCGCGCTCGTCGAAAATTTTTGTGGCCATGTCGGCGAACTGGGCACGCAACGTTTCACGGGCCTCCTGCAGGTCCTCCAGGCGCTGCTGATGGCTTTCCTGCTGCTCACGCAGCTCCGCTTCCAGGCGCGCTGCCTGCGCCTCCAGGCGACGCAGCTCGGCCTCGCGGTTGGCGCGTTCCAGGTTCCAGGCATGGGAGGCATCGCGAGCGTTGTCGCGCTCGACTTGCAGCAATTCCAGCTCACGGCCCTGGGCGGCGAGCTGGGCCTGCTTGGCGGTGTTGGCTTCGCTGAGGTCGCTGACCTCGTCACGGCTGGCGTCCAGTTGCGCCTGCAGACCGGCCTGGGCCAGCTGGGCTGCGTTGAGGCGCTCTTCCAGCAGTGCCTGCGCTGCGTGCCGCGCCCCATGCCCACGCTGTAGCTGCATGGCCCACACCAGGCCAGGCACCACCCCCGCCACCAAACCCAGCAGGACACTGGCCAGATCAACTGTCATGCTTACCCCGATTACTGTTCTGGCAAAGGGGGGCAGCTTATCAGCCCGGCAGGAGGGTTGCCCGCGCTACGCGCGACCAGGCTCGCTTCAGGCGCCGAACCACTGGTGCAGCAGTGTGCGAGCCTCATGCGACCCCTGGCCTGCGGCCAGCTCCAGCCAGAACCGAGCCTGGTCCGGGGCACTGTGCTGGCAAACACGTGCGTATTCCAGCTGAGCCCGGCGATCACCGCCCCGTGCGGCCTGACGCAGCAGGTCATGACCAATGCGGCGGTCGCGTGCGTTGCCACAGTCGCGGCACAACATCTGCCCCAACCGGCTCTGCGCAACCACCACGCCTTGGCGAGCTGGCCGTTTGAGCAAGCGGCCAGCCAGGTGCTTGACCTTGGGCTTTTCATTCAGCCGTGGGTTATCCAGCAACCACAGGGCAACCTTGAGCGAGAACCTGCGGTCGGAGGGCGCAGCAGCTGTGGCGGTGTTGACGGAGGTTTTACCGAGAGACTTCATGGCAACAGGGGCAGGCAAATCGAAAAGCGCGCCACTCTACTCCTTTTCCCGACATCGGCCCAACGAGACGGCTAATTTTAAAAAAAATTTCATGTGATCGTTTCTTGACGTAGTCAGGGTAATGAGTGGAGGCCTGGGCTTACCCACCTAAACGAGTTGGAAGGCATTCTGGCCGCGCCATGCCCGGGCTAGAGCAAGCGCTTGGGACAATCCACAGTTCCTGTGGATAACTCGGTGGACAACCCCTTCCTACCCCCCTCAAAGCCGCATGGTATATGGCCTCCTGACAAACTGACGATTTTTTCACCAGTTAAAAATAGTGTTTTTTTTCATTGACTTAACTGGCCAGTCAAGTCATTGGCGAAGGCTTCGCTGCGTGTTGCGGGGGTGTTACAGCGGCCACACCGAATGTGCACAAGCCGTGCGAAAACATCCGTTCGGGTATCCGCTGTCTCGATACTGCCCCTAAAAGCAGCATGGCCGCCCCTTCACAGCCTGAGAAAATTCGAACATACTGCTCGGCTTGCTTCGCAGAAAATAATGCTTGCCAAGCTTATGACGCTCCGGTAAGGTGCCCCTCGTTAGTACCAAGCTGAAAGTCAATTCTGGCCAACAGTGTCCTTGCAGATTCGCTTCCCCAACAGCGTACTGCTGAAACCAGGACCGGCCCCTTAGATGATTCGCCCGGCAGCCAATAGGCTGTACGCCAATGAATCACATGACAGATTGATCAGGATCCCACCCGATGGCCCAGAACCCTGGCCCCGGCGTGCTGCCTGCCCTCTGAAGTACCTACCAGTCAGCCCAAGCGCCCACTACTTGATTGCGCTCCCTCTGGCTGCATTGTTCCAGTCGGGTTCTCTCGTCCCTTAATAAAGGCGTCACTGGAACGTTTCTATCATGCACGGATCCTAACCCCCGTGTTCAACGCAGGAAACTTCCAACAATATGCAAACTCATCACCAAATTCAGGCTGCCATTGGCACCCTTTCCCAAGCCTTCTCCCCACTGAAGTGCCTGATCGTGGCCCCACGCAAGGGCAGTTTCAGCTTCACTCTGGTGGACGAACATGGCATCGCCTGCCACACCGAACGCTTGTACCCTGAGCAGTACAGCCGCAGCGAGCCGCTGCAGGCAATCATTGCCCGGACCCGCCAGTCGCTCACCGCGTGAGCGGAGAATGCTCGGCCATTCAAGCGCTGAATACCCCCATCGCAAGCCTGCCTGAGCAGACATAGCGTAATTGCCTTAGGGCATATGGCTGGTCGACTCTGGCAGCAATCGATTTAAAAACAGCCCTTTACACCATGATTATCACACTACACTTCAACTCGAGCGGCGCTTGCTGCTTCCGGCGGGCCTGAACATTCACCAGCTGCCAAGCTCCAGCGCCCGTCGGTCCCTTACTGCTCGAGGGCATCATGGGTATTGCGGCGAAGGAACTCTGTCAGCATGTCATTCGGCCCACTCTGGCCTACCTGAACCGTCACTGCGCCAGCGCTGAAGCGTTGTTGCTCGGCATTGCCGCAAGCCAGTCGGCGCTCGGGTCTGCACTGCACGATCGACGTGGCCACGGGCTTTACCGTATCGGCGAGCACCGCCACCGAGCCGTGTGGGACGAATACCTGGCCCTGGACCCTGAACTCGCCAGCCTGGTACGCGGCCTGGCCAGCCAACACGCCTTTCTCGGCAGCCCGCACCTTGAACTGACCGTCAACCTGCGCTACTCCACCGCCATCGCGTGGATGCTGGTCGAGGCCCAGGCACCCCTGCTTCCTCCCGCAGACGACCTTCAAGCACTGGCGCGCATATGGCGACAGGTGTTCAGCCCTCAGGGGCGGCTGCGCGATTTTACGGAAGCGTGGGAAACCTGCATTAATCAGAAACTACCTCAGCTGTCTTGAGAAGGGTCTTACAACTTAACCAGAAAAAAAGGAATTTTGGTCGGATTGTCCTACAAAACCGCTCTATCTTCGGTGTTTGCGGCTATAGCGCGCCGCGCAATTTGTTGGTAGCTTTTCGCCTCGGAGATCCCAAGGAGTTTCTAATAATGAAAAAAGTCATGCTCAAAACCTCCCTCAGCCTCGCCGTCACGCTCGCGTCCGGCCAACTGTTCGCCAGCGGCTTCGCCTTGAACGAACAGAGCGTTAGCGGCATGGGGACAGGTTTCGCGGGACGTTCCTCATCTGCCGAAGATGCCAGCACTGTGTATGGCAACCCGGCCGGCATGTCCCGCATCAAGCGCCAGCAGGTTACCGTGGGCGGCGCGGCGGTCATCGCCAAGTCGGATATCTCAGGCCCAGGTAGCAATCTTGGGGGGGAAACCGACGGTGACATGGTACCGGTCGTCGGGGTACCCATGGGTTACTACGTCAAACCTATCGATGACCACTGGAGCGTTGGCTTCGGGGTCTACGTGCCGTTTGGCCTGGTCACCGATTACGGCAGCGACGACGCTGCACGTTACTGGGGCAAGAAGAGCCACGTGGAGGTCGTCACCTTCCAGCCAACCGTCAGCTATGCCTTCAACGACAAGGTATCGATCGGTTTCGGCCCTACCATCAACCGTATCAAGGGTGAACTGGGCTCGAACCTGATCAACCCGCGCACCCCGGGGCGCAATGATGGTGAAGTGAAGATCAAGGGCGACGATACCGCAGTCGGCTACAACATCGGCCTGCTGGTGCAGGCCACCGACCGCACGCGTATCGGCCTGACCTACCACTCGATGGTGGACTACAAGCTCGAAGGCAAGACCAAGGTCACTACCCCGCTGATCGGGCCTTACAGCGGCAGCAAGTTCGATGCAAGCCTGAAAATCAAGACACCTGAGTCGGTGGACCTGTCGGTCACCCACGAGCTGGATGACCAGTGGACCTTGTACGCGGGCAGCACCTGGACGCGCTGGAGCCGCCTGAAAGACATCACGGTGCAGAACGATGTACCCCGCCCGCTGGTGGGTTCAGCGTTCCAGACGATTTCGGAAGAGCAGAACTGGCATGACACCTGGGCGCACGCCGTGGGTGCGTCGTACAAGGTCAACAAGGAGTGGGTGCTGCGCACCGGCTTCACGGTTGACCAGTCGCCGACCAACAACCAGGACCGTTCGCCACGCATCCCTACCGGCGATCGCAAGATCTTCAGCCTGGGGGCTGGGTGGAGCCCGAGCGACGACATGACCATCGATGTGGCTTACTCCTATCTGTGGGAAGAAGACACGAAGGTTAATCAGGTGAGTGCGACGAAGGGTAGCTACCGGGCCAAGTACGAGAACAGTGCTCATGGCGTGGGGGCTTCGCTGACGTATCGGTTCTGATCGGTACGTTATGTGTGAAAAACCGCCCTTGTGGCGGTTTTTTTGTTTGGTGTGTGGGTGGGTGTGCTGAGTTAGCTTTTTTGAATGGGCTATAGAGTCTGCAGGCGTCCACTCGATGCAATTAAAGTGCTAACTGCTAACATTTTTAATGTGGGCGCGTGTTACGAGCAAACATTCTTTAGCGCAAGTGGCGCTTAGTCACCTTTCCGCCCTTCCGGCGGGTTACTTTGGTCTTGGCCAAAGTAACCAAAGCCGCCCGCTCCCGT
>NZ_JACVVH010000026.1:0-84980 GCF_016647865.1 Pseudomonas sp. S60
GGAGCGACCGCAGGTCGCGATGGGCTGCAACGCAGCCCCAGCGGTATCAGCATCAATCATGGAGTACAGGGGCGCGCTGCGCACCCCATCGCGAGCTTCGGGCCTACAGGCGGGGATAATCGATGTAACCAACCGCACCGTTGCCATAAAAGGTTTCCGGGTGGGCTTCGTTCAACGGGGCATCGGCCGCCAGCCGCGCCGGCAGGTCCGGGTTGGCAATGAACGGCACGCCAAACGCCACTGCATCTGCCTTGCCGTTGGCCAGGGCTGCGTTGGCACTGGCTTTGTCGAAACGCTCGTTGACGATATAGGGGCCGCCGAATGCCTGCTTGATCAGCGGGCCCAGGCTGTCGTCGGCTTCGCGCTCGCGCGAGCAGATGAAGGCAATGCCGCGCTTGCCCAGCTGCTGGGCGACGTAGGTGAAGGTTTCTGCGCGGTCGGCATCGCCCATGTCGTGGGCGTCGGCACGGGGTGCCAGGTGCATGCCCACGCGCTCGGCGCCCCACACCTCGATAACCACATCGGTCACTTCCAGCAGCAGGCGCGCACGGTTTTCGAGTGAGCCGCCGTAGCGGTCGCTGCGCTGGTTGGTGCTGCTCTGCAGGAACTGATCCAGCAGGTAGCCGTTGGCACCGTGAATCTCCACCCCATCAAAACCTGCGGCCTTGGCGTTTTCGGCACCGCTGCGGTAGGCCTCGACGATGTCGCGAATTTCTTCGGTTTCCAGCGCGCGCGGGGTGGGGTAGTCGCTGAGGGGCCGCACCAGGCTTACGTGGCCTTTGGGCTGGATGGCGCTCGGGGCCACCGGCAGTTCGCCGTTCAGGTAGCTGGGGTGGGAAATGCGGCCCACATGCCACAGCTGCAGGAAGATGCGCCCGCCAGCAGCGTGCACCGCCTTGGTGACATTGTTCCAGCCGCGTACCTGCTCATCGTTCCAGATGCCGGGCGTGTCCGGGTAGCCGACGCCCATGGTGCTGACCGAGGTGGCCTCGCTGAGGATGAGCCCGGCACTGGCCCGTTGCACATAGTACTCAGCCATCAGTGCGGTGGGTACGCGGTCGGCGTCTGCCCGGCAGCGGGTGAGAGGGGCCATGATGATGCGGTTGGGCAGTTCCAGGTCGCCCAGGGTGATTGGATCGAAAAGCGTGGTCATAGCGGTTACCTGCTGGTCAGAGGGCTTGGCGCAGTTGTTCGAGAAACGCCTTGATGGTGACTTCGTTGCGCTTGAAGAAGTGCCATTGGCCAATCTTCTGGCTGGTGATCAGCCCGGCACGCTGCAACGTGGCCAGGTGGGCAGAAACGGTGGACTGCGACAGTGCGCAGCGCTGGTCTATCTGCCCGGCACACACACCGTTGTCGGTGCTGTGGTACTGGTCCGGGAAGTGCGTGGCCGGGTCTTTCAACCAACCGAGGATTTCTCGCCTGGCCGGGTGTGCCAGTGCTTTTATGATGTCGTCGAGATCGAGTGGCATGGTGTGGCTCGTGCTGTAGCGGTCTATCGCGATAGGGCGAAACTTACATCGGTATTTCGCGATATACAAATATGAAAGCGTTATCAGCTGATCGCTGATCGGTATATCGCCCTCCAGCGATATACGTGTGCCGGGGTGCTAGACTGCGGCCATGAATTATCTTGCACACCTGCACCTTGGGGGCTCCGAACCCCAGCAAATGCTCGGCAGCCTGTACGGCGACTTCGTCAAGGGCTCGCTGGAAGGGCGTTTTCCACCCACGCTGGAAGCGGCCATTCGCTTGCACCGCCGTATCGACAGCTACACCGACCAGCACCCCTTGGTACTCGCCGCGCTGGCGCGCTTTCCGCGTGAGCGTCGGCGCTTTGCCGGGATTGTGCTGGATGTGTTCTTCGACCATTGCCTGGCGCGGCACTGGCACGATTATGCCAAGCAGCCCCTGGCCGAGTTCACTGCGCAGTTCTATCGGGTACTGCTGGCCGAGCCTGAACTGCCGGGGCGGCTGGGGCGCATCGCGCCTTCCATGGCAGCCGATGACTGGCTGGGGGCATACGGAGATTTTGCGGTGCTTGAGCACGTCTTCAATGGCATCGCCCGGCGGCTGTCGCGCCCGGAAGGCATGGAAGGGGTGATGGGGGAGCTTGAACGGTTGTATGAGCCGTTGTTGGCGGACTTCCGAGCGTTTTACCCGCAGCTGCAGGGTTTTGCGGCGCTGCAGTTGGAGGTGGGCAGGTAGGGGGAATGCGCCACGTTTGCGGCGCATCGCGAGCGACGGGGCGATTTGCTCAAGCGGCCTTTGGCTGGCGGCGTGGGGCTGCTGCTACGACTTCGAAGCCGAACAATGCCACCTGGATGGCTTGTTGTGCCTGCAGGGCCAGCACCGCGCGCTCCTTGCCCGCACTCTGAACCGGTGGTAACAGGTGGATGTGTACCTGGCTGCGTGGCTGTGCGAACAGGCGCATGAGGTGGGACACCAGATCATCATCGCCAATGAACGGGGCAACAGGGTCAGGCTTGCCGTCGCGCAGATACTCGATGGCAACCGGCTGCACCGCCACGCCCTGGTCAATTGCCCCGGCCAGCAAGCGGCCATGGAAGGTGCGCAATTGGGAACCATCCGTGGTGGTGCCTTCGGGGAAAATCAGCAGCGGCCTGGCCTGGCCCAACTGCTCGCTGATCTGCTCGCGCAGGCGCTGGCCATCGCCCCCGCCACGGCGGATGAACAGTGTACCGGCCTGCTCGGCCAGCCAGCCGGCGACCGGCCAGTGCCGCACTTCGGCCTTGGACAGGAACGACAGCGGCAGCAGCATGCCCAGCAGTGGGATATCGGTCCAGGACACGTGGTTGCTGACCCACAGCATCGGCTGGCGCGGCAGTTGGCCGCGTACCTGCACGTCGAAGGGCAGGGCAGCCACCAGGCGCTTCATGAATATGCAGCTCCAGCGCTGGCGGCGTTCAAGGTTGGCTTTTACGCCAAGGCGTTCGCCCACAGCGATCACGCTTGCCATCAGCATGCCCAGTACTACCACCATCAGCAGCCGGCACAGGCGGGCCAGCACCCGCAGCCTGGTCATCAGACTGCCGCCTTGAAGTGGCGGGCATAACGCGGGCACAACTCGTCGCGTTTGAGCAGGATGAACACATCGGCCACCTGGAAGTCCTGGTCCCAGCACGGTTCACCGCAGATCTTCGCCCCCAGGCGCATGTAGGCCTTGAGCAGGGGTGGCATTTCTGCGATCACGTTGCTGGGCAAGGCCAGTTTGGGCAGCGGGTTACGTGGCTCGGCACGCAGGTGCTCGGTGCACAGGTAGCGCTCGCGCAGGCGCTGCATCACCGCGTGAGCCTGGATACCGCCGTCCTGCATGGGAATGCTGGCGCAGCCCATCAGGTAGCTGTAGCGCCCCTCGTTGAGCACTTCGGCCAGTTCACCCCACAACACGGCGATGGTGCCGCCGTTGCGGTAGTCGGGGGCAACGCAGGTACGGCCCAGTTCCAGGATCGGGCCTTGCAACTGCACCAGGCCATGCAGGCTGAACTCTTCTTCGCTGTAGAAGCGGCCCAGGCTGCTGGCGGCCTGGTGGTCGAGCAGGCGAGTGGTAGCCACCAGCTTGCCGGTATTCAGGTCACGCACACCAATGTGGCGGCAGTGAACGTCGTAGTCATCCCTGTCCAGGCCGTGCTCGGCACCTTTGAGCTTGGCTTTGAACTCCGCGCTGAATACTTGATAGCGCAAGGCCTGGGCTTCTTGAAGGGCCGCTTCGCCTACCAGGCGTTCGGCTTGCAGACGGCGTTCGGTGCTGTTGTCGCCAGTGTGAGCGATCCGAGTCATTGCGAGTCTCCATAAGCCAGCCATGGAAGAGCGGCCGGTCGGCTTTGTTGTGCAAGGTCAGCCTAGGTAGACCCGGTGTCACCCCCATGAACCTTTGGTGATGCTTGCATGACACCCGCCAGCACTGCGCAACTGTCACGAAAGGGCCGTAGCCTGCTGCGCACATCATCGATGCCTGCTACAGAGAGCCCGAACCGCAATGCTCAAAGGCCTGTTGCTGTTTCTATGCATCACCACCGCCCAGGCTGAGCCGTGGCCTGATGCGCACTGGCAGCGCGCACCCGATACGCTGGACTGGCAAGCGGTGGACGCCTATGCGTTCCCATCGCGCACCGGTGCCGGGCGTGATGGCGTCCGCACCGATGCCCTGCTGATCGTCCGCGACGGGCTCATCGTTCACGAACGTTACGCCGCGCCAACCACCGCCAGCACTGCACACCTCACCTGGTCGGTGAGCAAAAGCGTGCTCGCCACCGTGCTTGGGGTGGCCTACGGGCAAGGCCGCTTCCATTTGCAGGACCCGCTGGCGCGCTTCTATCCCGCCATGGCCGCGCACCCGGACGTGCGCATGGCGGACCTGCTGCATTGGGCCAGTGGGTTGCAATGGCAGGAGGATTACGAATACGCGCCGCTCAAGTCTTCGGTGGTGGCCATGCTGTACACCCGAGGCCGCAGCGATATGGCGGCCTATGCGGCCAGCCACGAGGCGGCAGCGCCGGCTGGCCAGCAATTTATATACTCCAGCGGTGACAGCAACCTGTTGGCCGCCGGCCTGCGCGGCATGCTGGGCACCGCGCAGTACCCGGATTACCCCTGGCAGGCCTTGTTCACGCCGCTGGGCATCGACAGCGCGGTGTGGGAGCGTGACGCTGCCGGCACCTTCGTTGGCTCCTCCTACCTGTACTTGACTGCCCGCGACCTGGCCCGTATCGGCCTGCTGATGCTGCGCGATGGCCGCTGGCATGGCCGGCAGTTGCTGCCCGCTGACTGGGTGGCGTTCAACCGCACGTCATTTGCCAATGCCCGCCGTGAGCCCGGTGAGCCCAGCCCCGGCGGCCACTGGTGGCTGAACCAGCCAGACGCCGATGACCAACGGCCCTGGCCGAGTGCACCGGCAGGTACCTACGCCGCCTTGGGGCATTGGGGCCAGGCGCTGTATGTGGTACCGGAGCAGAACCTGGTCATCGTGCGCTATGCCGATGACCGTGACGCCAGCTACCGGCATGACGCGTTGCTCAAGCGCGTGCTGGCGGCGTTGGCAGGGCCGGGCGGATGAAGCGGGTAGCATGGCTGTTGGTAGTGGCGCTGTGCGGGTGGGCCTGGAGTGAACGCCAGGCGCTGGGCGATTTCCCGGGTATCCTTGCCGCCTACTCGGCCAAGGAGTACTGCTCGTGTCGCTTCGTCATGGGGTTCACGCCTGAATACTGCGGTGCCTATGTCAAACAGTGGTTGCCCTTGAGCCATCTACAGGAAAACACCCTGCAGCGGCAGATCACTGCCGAGGGCCTGGGCCAACGTGCACAGGCGCGCTGGCAGGGCCCACGTGCAGGCTGCCGCTTGCTGCCATGAAGAGCGGCGCGGTAAGGTTGGCGGCCTGGTTTTACGAGATCCGTCATGTTCAAACTGCCCCGCCTGCTGCCGGCCTTGCTGCTGGCATTCTGCGTACCTGTACAGGCCAACTGGCACCTCGACGGGGAATCGTCACGGTTGTCCTTCATTACCGGCAAGAACGGCGACACGGCTGAAGTGCACCGTTTTCTCGTGTTGCATGGGTCGGTCGACCGCAAGGGTGTTGCAGGGCTGCGCATCGAGATGGATTCGGTCAGCAGCGGCATCCCGTTGAGGGATGAGCGTATGCGCGACGACCTGTTCGAAGTCGGCCGCTTTGCCGAGGCGCAGGTACAGGCGCAACTGGACCTGCGGCCCATCAACGACCTGGCCGACGGTGCGCAGATCGAACTGCGCCTGCCGGTGACGGTGACCTTGCATGGCCAGTCGCACAACTACGATGCCCTGTTGCTGGCAACGCGCCTGGACCAGCGGCGTTTTCAGGTGGTGACCCTGGAGCCGCTGGTGCTGCGTGCCGAAGACTTCGGCCTGCTGCCAGGGCTGGAAACCCTGCGCAAGTTCGCCAAGCTCAAATCCATCAACCCCTCGGTGCCGGTCAATGCGGTGCTGATCTTCACCGCCCGCTGACATGCCGGGGCCAGTCTTCCCCTGGCGGGATGGCAACCAGTTCGAACTGCTGATCGATGGCCCCGAATTTTTCCCGCGCATGCTCGCGGCCATCAGCGGGGCCCAGACCCAAGTCGACCTTGAGTTGTACCTGGTCGAAGCAGGCACCTGCGCCGAGGCCGTGGTCCAGGCCCTTGAACACACCGCCCGGCGCGGTGTGCGGGTGCGCTGCCTGTTCGATGACTACGGCTCCCTGGCCTTCAACAGCGCGTTGCGCCAGCGCCTGGTGGATGCCGGTGTATACCTGCGCTGGTACAACCGCCTGCACTGGAAGCGCGGTTTGCGCAACCTCTACCGCGATCATCGCAAGTTGCTGTTGGTGGACGAGCGCTGGGCGGTGGTGGGCGGCACGGGTGTGACCGACGAATTCTGGCGGCCAGACGCTGCCGCCAGCGATTGGCATGAAGTGATGGTGCAGATACAGGGCCCGGTGGTGAGCGACTGGCAGTTGCTGTTCGACCGCCAGTGGCAGGCCAACCACCGTCGCACGGCCTGGCGCCCTGCCGAAGGGTTTGGCCTGCCGCGCTTGCCCAAAGTGCCGGCGAAGGGGCAGGGTCTGGGCCGGGTAGCCTATGCCGACGCCCGCCAGCACCAGGACATCCTGCACGCGCTGGTGCGCGCGCTTAACAGCGGCACCCAGCGGGTGTGGCTGGCCACGCCATATTTTCTACCTACCTGGAGCGTGCGCCGCTCGTTGCGCCGCGCCGCTGGCAAGGGGGTGGATGTGCGCCTGCTGCTGACCGGCCCGCGTACCGATCACCCGTCGGTCCGCTATGCCGGGCACCGCTACTACCCCCGCCTGTTGCGTGCCGGCGTGCGGATCTTCGAATACCAGCCGTGTTTCCTGCACCTGAAAATGGTGGTGGTGGATGACTGGGTAAGCATCGGTTCGTGCAACTTCGATCACTGGAACCTGCGCTTCAACCTCGAAGCCAACATCGAGGCTCTGGACCCGGCACTGACGGCCGCCGTGGTCGCCAGCTTCGAGCGCGATTTTGCGCAAAGCCAGGAAGTCGACCTGGACCACTGGAATGCGCGGCCGCTGTGGCGACGGGTGAAGCAGCGCGTCTGGGGCTGGCTGGACCGGCTGGTGGCCAACCTGCTCGACCGCCGCGACTGAGAGCGGCTATGGTGGGATGACAGTTCACAGGCAATGGATGGAGCGGATGCGATGACGGCGAAGAAGATTCTCATGCTGGTGGGCGACTACGTGGAAGATTACGAGGCCATGGTGCCGTTCCAGGCGCTGAGCATGGTCGGCCATACGGTGCATGCGGTGTGCCCGGAAAAGGTCGCAGGGCAGACCGTGCGCACAGCCATCCACGACTTCGAGGGCGAGCAGACCTACAGCGAAAAGCCCGGGCACCATTTTGCCCTGAACCACGACTTTGTGCGGGCTCGCCCCGAAAGCTATGACGCCCTGCTGATCCCCGGCGGCCGGGCCCCTGAATACCTGCGCCTGAACGAGAAGGTGCTGGACCTGGTGCGCGCCTTCGACCAGGCCGGCAAGCCGATTGCCGCCGTGTGCCATGGTGCGCAACTGCTGGCGGCCGCGGGGGTGCTCAAAGGCCGCGAGTGCAGCGCCTACCCGGCGTGTGCGCCGGAAGTGCGCCTGGCAGGGGGCACATTCATCGACATCGCGGTCGACCAGGCCCATGTGGATGGCAACCTGGTCACCGCGCCTGCCTGGCCTGCGCACCCGGCGTGGCTGGCGGCCTTCCTGAAAGTGCTGGGCACCCGCATCTCGTAAGCGCGTGGCTCAGGCAACCTGCTCGACCCAGTCGTTGAGGTTGTAGTAGTTGGTCACGCGGGCAATCTTCCCGCAGTGGATGTAAAAGAAGGCTCCGGCCGGTAGCACGTAGGTCTGCCCCTTGGCGGCCGGCAGGCCTTCATCGGCTTCCAGGTACTGGCCGTGCACGGTGAACTCGGCGGCCGCGCGGCTGCCGTCGGCGTTCTGCATGACGACGATGTCGGCCAGGCGCTCGCGGTAGCAGCGGTTCATCTTGCCCATGAAGGCCGCGAAGCTGGCCTTGCCCATCTGCCGCTCACCCTGGTTGATGTCGTGGATCACGTCTTCGCTGAGCAGCGCGAGAAAGGCTGGCATGTCGCCCGCATTGAAAGCGGTGTAGTAAGCATTTACCAGTTCGGTAGCGGTCATGGAACAATACCTGTCGTGTAGGGAAAAGGCGCGTCGTTGGCCCGGATGATAGGGTTTCCCCTCAAGCCCGGCTTAGCCGAGCGCGTCATCCACATCGACAAAACGACCGCCAAGCATGGAAATACGCCTGTTGCACGGCGCCGCTATCGCGCCTTACATCGATGACCTCGCTCGTCTGCGCCTGAACGTGTTCCGCGAGTTCCCCTACCTCTACGACGGCTCGCCCGAGTACGAAGCCGACTACCTCGCCACGTATGCCCGCTCTGGGCGCAGCCTTGTGGTGCTGGCACTGGACGACGGCAAGGTGGTGGGCGCCTCCACCGGCCTGCCGCTGGTGGATGTGGCACCCGAGCTGCAGCAGCCGTTTCTGGCCCAGGGGCGTGACCCGGCCAGCGTCTATTACTTCGGTGAATCGGTGGTGCTGCCCGAGTACCGGGGGCAGGGCCTGGGTGTGCGCTTTTTCATCGAGCGTGAGTCTTACGCGCACAAGCTGGCCGAGTTCGACTACTGCGCGTTTTGCGCCGTCGAACGGCCTGGGGTGCACCCGCGAAGGCCGGCTGACTACAAGCCACTGCATGGCTTCTGGCGCAACCGGGGGTTTCTGCACGACCCATCGTTGCGCACTCGTTACGCATGGCGTGACCTGGATGAACCGGAAAGCTCCGACAAACTGATGTCGTTCTGGCTCAAGGAATTGCCACTGTGATCCGCGTTGCGGCTTGCCAGTATGCAATCGAGCTGCACGAAACCTGGGACGCCTATGCCGGCCACCTGCAGGCGCTGTGCGCCGAGGCCGTGGACGCTGGCGCCCGCCTGCTGCTGTTACCGGAATACGCCGGGCTGGTACTCAGTGGCCAGCTTTCGGCGCGGCAGCGGGGCGACCTGGGCACATCAATTGCTGCCATGGGGCCGCTGATCGAGCCGTGGAAGGCGCTGTGCGCGGGCATCGCCAAGCGCTGGAATGTGTACCTGCAGCCGGGCACGCTGCCGGTGCTGGACGATGACGGGTTGTACCGCAACCGCGCCTGGCTGTTCGGCCCGCAGGGCTGCCTGGGGTATCAGGACAAACTGATGATGACCCGCTTCGAGCGGGAGCAGTGGGGGATTGCCGCCGGGCAGGGTTTGCAGGTGTTCGATACCGAGCTGGGGCGCCTGGGCATTCTGGTCTGCTACGACAACGAGTTCCCCCTGCTGGCCCGTCGGCTGGCTGAACAGGGGGCCGACCTGATCCTGGCGCCGAGCTGCACCGACACCGAGGCGGGTTACCACCGGGTGCGCATCGGTGCCCAGGCGCGTGCGCTGGAAAACCAGATTGCCGTGTTGCAAAGCCCCACGGTAGGCCGTGCGCCGTGGTCGCCGGCGCTGGACGAAAACATCGGCCGGGCAGGGCTGTTCGTACCGCCGGATCACGGCATGCCGGGTGATGGGGTGATGGCTTTGAGTGAAGGGCTTGACCCGGTCGGCAGCCAGTGGCTGGTGTGTGACCTGGACCTGGAAGAGGTGCGGCGGGTGCGGCGGGAAGGGCAGGTTTTTACCTGGCGGGACTGGCCGGAGCAGTTTGAAAGAATGCTGTGATGACCGTGATGCTCGCATCGCAGTCAGGCCCGCTCCCACAGGGGTAACGCAATGGGAGCGGGCTTGCCGGCGAGGCAGGTTTTACTTCACTTCGACTGCCAGGCTCTGGGCAATCTTGCTCTGCCACAGGGCAGGGCCCGTGATGTGCACAGACTCACCGTTACTGTCTACCGCGACGGTAACCGGCATGTCCTTGACCTCGAACTCGTAGATCGCTTCCATGCCCAGCTCGGCGAAGGCCAGCACCTTCGACTTACGGATGGCCTGGGCCACCAGGTAGGCAGCGCCACCCACGGCCATCAGGTACACGGCCTTGTTGTCCTTGATCGCCTCGATAGCGGTCGGGCCGCGCTCGGACTTGCCGATCATGCCCAGCAGGCCGGTCTGCTCAAGGATTTGACGGGTGAATTTGTCCATCCGCGTAGCGGTGGTCGGGCCGGCTGGGCCAACGACTTCGTCACCCACCGGGTCGACCGGGCCCACGTAGTAGATGAAGCGGCCTTTCAGGTCGACCGGCAGCGCTTCGCCACGGTTGAGCATTTCGACCATGCGCTTGTGGGCAGCGTCGCGGCCGGTGAGCATCTTGCCGTTGAGCAGGATGGTTTCGCCCGGCTTCCAGCTGGCGACTTCTTCCGGGGTGATGTCGTCGAGGTTGACGCGGCGAGCGCTTGGGCCAGCTTCCCAGACGATTTCCGGGTAGGCGTCCAGCGACGGGGCTTCCAGCTCAGCCGGGCCCGAGCCATCGAGCACGAAGTGGGCGTGGCGGGTGGCGGCGCAGTTGGGGATCATGCACACCGGCAGCGAAGCGGCGTGGGTCGGGTAGTCCATGATCTTGACGTCGAGCACGGTGGTGAGGCCACCCAGGCCCTGGGCACCGATGCCCAGTTGGTTGACCTTTTCGAACAGCTCCAGGCGAATTTCTTCCAGGCGGTTCTGCGGGCCACGGGCCTTGAGCTCGTGGATGTCGATGGATTCCATCAACACTTCCTTGGCCATGACGGCGGCCTTCTCGGCGGTGCCGCCGATGCCGATGCCGAGCATGCCAGGCGGGCACCAGCCGGCGCCCATGGTCGGCACGGTCTTGAGAACCCAGTCGACGATGGAGTCGGATGGGTTGAGCATGGCCATCTTCGACTTGTTCTCCGAACCGCCACCCTTGGCGGCCACGTCCACTTCAACCTTGTCGCCGGGGACGATGGAGTAATGGATAACGGCCGGGGTGTTGTCCTTGGTGTTCTTGCGAGCGCCGGCCGGGTCGGCCAGGATCGATGCACGCAGCACGTTTTCAGGCAGGTTGTAGGCGCGGCGCACACCTTCGTTGATCATGTCGTCGACGCTCAGGGTGGCGCCGTCCCAGCGCACGTCCATGCCCACGCGCACGAACACGGTGACGATACCGGTGTCCTGGCAGATCGGGCGGTGGCCGGTGGCGCACATGCGCGAGTTGATCAGGATCTGGGCGATGGAATCGCGTGCAGCCGGCGACTCTTCGCGCAGGTAGGCCTCGTGCATGGCCTGGATGAAATCGACGGGGTGGTAGTACGAAATGAATTGCAGGGCATCGGCGACGCTCTGAATCAGGTCGTCTTGCTTGATCACGGTCATGCAGCGCGCTCCTCTTGAAGACGGGAACATTCATTACGGCGCTCGACGGTGCCGACCAGCGTGTCGAAGCGCCTTGCAGGCGCCGGCAGGTCAGGCCGACGTAAAAAGGCGCGGCAGTATAGCGCGCATCAGGGCGTGGCACACCTGCAGCCGATGGGGACCTTGGTCGGTCGCTGGCCGGCATCCTTTTTGCTGCCGTAGAATCGGCCTACACCACCCCATTCACCGGAGACTGTACCGAACATGCCCGAACTCTGCGTGGGGGAGCACCGCTGGACAGTACCGAACGGCAGCAACCTGCTGGACGCCCTGAACGACGCTGGCCTGAACGTGCCCTACAGCTGCAGGGCCGGTAGCTGCCATGCCTGCCTTGTGCAATGCCTGGCCGGACAAGCGCTGGATGCGCTCCCCGAGGCCCTGGCCTTGGACAAGCATGCCCAGGGCTGGCGGCTGGCCTGCCAGTGCCGGGTAGTCGAGAACTTGCAGGTGGCGTTGTTCGACCCGCGCCAGCATGGCGTGACGGCCACGGTGGCCGCGCTGGGCTGGGCAGGCACGGTGCTGCGCCTGCAACTGCGGCCGGAGCGGCCGCTGCGCTACCAGGCCGGGCAGCACGTGGTGCTGTGGCTGGGCGGCGTGGCACGGCCCTATTCCCTCGCCAGTTTGCCGGGTGAGGACGAATGCCTTGAATTTCATATCGACTGCCGTCACCCCGGCGCGTTTTGTGACCTTGCCCGGGCTGTGCAGGTGGGTGACCCGGTGCGCTTGGGCGAGCTGCGCGGCGGGGCCCTTCATTACGACCCGGACTGGCAGGCGCGGCCGCTGTGGCTGCTGGCGGCAGGCACGGGCCTGGCCCCGCTGTGGGGTATCTTGCGCGAGGCGCTGCGCCAGGGGCATCAGGGTGAGATCAGGCTCGTGCATGTGGCGCACGACGGTGCCGGGCATTATCTGGCTGATGCACTGCGCAAGGTGCAGGGGGTGAGTGTGGAGTTGGTGCTGGCAGAGCACATGGACGAGGCGCTTGCCGGCTTGCGCCTGCCGTCGCGGCAGACTGTGGCGCTGGTGTGCGGTGGGCAGGCGCGTGTGGAACGCTTTGCCCGCCGGCTGTTCATCGCCGGGGTGCCACGGGGGCAGGTGTACGCCGATGTGTTTGTGGGGCATGCCTGACGGGAGGCTTGCCTGCGATAGGGCCGCGAAGCGGCCCCTGACGCGTTGCTGGATCAACCGACCAGCGGATCACCCACATGCAGGATCTTCATGCCATTGGTGCCACCGATGGTGTGGTAGCTGTCGCCTTTGGTCAGGATCACCCAGTCACCCTGTTCCACCAGGCCACGCTTGAGCAGTTCGTCGACCGCTGCCTGGCTGACCTTGTCGGCCGGCAACGATGCCGGGTCGAAGTCGATCGGGTACACACCGCGGAACATCGAGGCGCGAGCCTGGGTGGCACGGTGTGGCGACAGGGCGAAGATCGGCACATGCGAGCGCAGGCGCGACATGATCAACGGGGTGTAGCCACTTTCGGTCAGGGCAATGATCGCCTTTACCCCAGGGAAGTGGTTGGCGGTGTACATGGCCGCCAGCGCGATGCTTTCGTCACAGCGCTCGAAGGTGGTGTGCAGGCGGTGGCTGGAGCGCTGGCTGGTCGGGTGCTTTTCAGCGCCCAGGCAGATGCGCGCCATGGCTTGCACGGCCTCGATCGGGTAAGCGCCGGCGGCACTTTCGGCCGACAGCATGACCGCGTCGGTGTTGTCGAGCACGGCGTTGGCCACGTCGGACACTTCGGCACGGGTGGGCATCGGGTTCTGGATCATCGACTCCATCATCTGGGTCGCCACGATCACCGCTTTGTTGTTGCGGCGTGCGTGCTGGATGATCTTCTTCTGGATGGCGATCAGTTCGGCGTCGCCGATTTCCACACCCAGGTCACCGCGGGCAACCATCACCGCGTCGGAGGCAGCGATCAGCTTGTCGAGGGTTTCGTCGTCGGCAACCGCCTCGGCGCGCTCGATCTTGGCGACCAGCCAGGCGCTGCCGCCCGATTCGTCACGCAGCTTGCGGGCGTATTCCATGTCGCTGGCATCGCGCGGGAAGGAAACGGCCAGGTAATCCAGGTCCATCTCGGCTGCCAGCTTGATGTCGGCCTTGTCCTTCTCGGTCAGGGCCGGGGCGGTCAGGCCACCACCTTTGCGGTTGATGCCCTTGTGGTCCGACAGCGGGCCACCGATGATCACCACGCAGTGCAGGGCGTCTGCGGTGGCGGTTTCAACGCGCATGACCACGCGGCCGTCGTCGAGCAGCAGTTCGTCACCTACACCGCAGTCCTTGACCAGGTCGGGGTAGTCGATACCGACGATATCCTGGTTGCCTTCGGTCAGCGGGTGGGCGGTGGAGAAGGTGAACTTGTCACCGATCTTCAATTCGATGCGCTTGTTGGCGAACTTGGCGATGCGGATCTTCGGGCCTTGCAGGTCGCCCAGCAGTGCGACATGGCGGCCGTTCTTGGCGGCGATGTCACGGATCAGGCGGGCGCGGGCCTTGTGCTCGTCCGGGGTGCCGTGAGAGAAGTTCAGGCGTGCCACGTCCAGGCCAGCGTGGATCAGTTGTTCGATCACTTCCGGCGAATTGCTGGCTGGGCCAAGGGTGGCGACGATTTTGGTGCGGCGGATGGTCATGCACAGACTCCTGTATTGAAGCGCAGCGAAAGGCTACTCCTGAATCTTGCTGTAGTCATTTTTCCGTTTCACTACCTGATGCTCTACCCACAGCCCGTCGCGCCATGGCTGAAGAAACGCCGGCAGCGGCCGATAAGCTGGACAGCAAAGGAGACACCCATGCGCACCCTGATCGTTTTAGCCCTGGCCGCCAGCGCCGTCGGTTGTACCCGCTGGTCGATGGACCATCACCTGAACAACGCCTACCGCGCTTACGACCGTGGCGACTGCCAGCGGGTCATGCTCGAGTTGTCCCAGGTCGACCGTGCCAGCCGGGCCCGCCCGTTCATCCACCCCGAGGTTGCATTGCTGCGTGGCCAGTGCCTGGAGCGTCAGGCGCTGTACGTGGATGCTGCTCAAACCTACCAGTACCTGATTCAGCGCTACCCCGGCAACGAATACGCCTACCGGGCGCAAGCGCGCCTGCAGACACTGGAGCGGCTCGGCCATTATCGCAGTGGCGAGCCCGCCATCGCCAAGCCGGCGACGACTGCACCTTGGCGATAATGCCAAGGTGTGTTCTATTTTGTGAGAGTTACCAGGCGCCCTGCGCTAATCTGTAACTCAGCTGTTACAAAAACCGCCAGTTCCACGCATTCCTGGCCAGGAACGGACTGCATCAACCGCCATGTTCAACAAGCGCAATATACAACGCCATCAATTACCCTTCGTTCTTCAGGTCTTCAACCGTTTTACCGGTCAGGAGATCGGCCTTTTGGGGAACGCGTCGGAGGCCGGGTTGATGGTCATCAGTGAGCTGCCCGTGCTGGTAGGCCCTGATTACGAACTGCAATTACGCTTGCCGTTGCAGGGCGGCGGGCACCAGTTCGTCAACCTAACGGCCAGTTGCCTGTGGTGCCGTGAGGACCAGACCCCAGGGCACTACGATTCGGGCTTCATGCTGCTGCAGGCGCCGCGCGAATTCGACGACTTTGTGAATTCACTGCAGGAATACTTCAGCTTTCGCGCCGCCAACGCCCCCGTCTGACCTGCCGTAGGCGCCCTTGAGCCTCGGCATGGGGGAATCGCGTTAGAATCGGGTCGACCCCGCTACAGGACGACCCCGTGACCGCAAGCATTTTCTGGCACGACTACGAAACCACCGGTATCAACCCGCGCTGCGACCGCCCTTTGCAGATGGCCGGGCTGCGCACCGATTTCGAGCTGAACGAAATCGACGAACCCATCAACCTTTACTGTCGGCCGTCCGATGACATCCTGCCGCACCCAGCGGCCTGCCTGGTGACCGGTATTACCCCGCAGCAGCTCGTCGAGCAGGGTCTGTGCGAAGCTGAGTTCATGTCCCGGGTGCATGCACAGCTGGCTCAGCCCGGCACCTGTGGGGCTGGCTACAACACCCTGCGGTTCGACGATGAAGTGACGCGCTATAGCCTTTACCGCAACTTCTTCGACCCCTACGCCCGTGAATGGCAGGGGGGTAACAGCCGCTGGGACCTGATCGACGTGGTGCGCACCGCTTATGCGCTCAGGCCTGAGGGGATTGAATGGCCGCAACAGGAGGGGCGTACCAGCCTGCGCCTCGAGTTACTGACCAAGGCAAACGGGATTGACCATGGCCATGCCCACGAAGCGCTTTCCGACGTACGGGCCACCATCGCCCTGGCGCGCTTGATTCGCCAGCAACAGCCAAAGTTATATGAATGGCTTTTCCAGCTGCGCAGCAAGCACAAGGTGATGGAGCAGATACGCTTGTTGCAGCCGCTGGTGCATATATCGGGTCGCTTTTCTGCCGCCCGTAATTATTTGGGGGTGGTGTTGCCACTGGCGTGGCATCCGCACAACCGCAATGCACTGATTGTGTGCGACCTGCATCAGGAAACCTCACCGCTTGTGTGGGAAACTGCTGAAACTTTGCGCCAGCGCTTGTACACCCGGCGTGATGAATTGGTAGAGGGTGAATTACCGGTCCCGCTCAAACTAATACAGATCAACCGTTGCCCGGTAGTGGCGCCGCTTTCAGTGTTGCGCCCTCAGGACCAACTACGGCTGGGCCTGGATGTGCCGATGTTACAACGCCGTGGCGAAGACTTGGCCAACCAGCAGGCGCAATGGCAGGAAAAGCTTCAACTCATCTATGGCAAGGAAGCGTTTGCACCGAGTGCAGACCCTGAGCAGCAACTGTACGACGGTTTTCTGGGCGAGCGTGACCGCCGCCTGTGCGAACAAGTGCGTACCTCGGAACCTGCCCAGCTGGGGCGTGGGCAGTGGATGTTCGATGACCCACGGTTGCCCGAATTGTTGTTCCGTTACCGGGCGCGTAATTTTCCGGATACCTTGAATGGGCAGGAACAGCAACGCTGGCAGGATTTCTGCCGACAGCGCCTGCTTGACCCGCAGTGGGGCGCGCCGAACACCCTTGGCGATTTCGCCAAGGCCCTGGAGCTCGCATGGCCGGGGGGGGACGCAGCAGGGCAGCAGGTGTTGCAAGCCTGGCAGTTGCACGCCCGGCACTTGCAAGCGCAATTGGCCATCGCTTAAAACCGCCCAATAAAAAAACGCCGGTAATATACCGGCGTTTTTTATTGGGCAAGCGTGCGGTGCAGGACAATCAGTCCAGCAAGGTGGCCCAGCTTTCAACCACATCACCACCCCAATTGGCTTTCCATTCTTTCAGGGTTTTGTGGTTGCCGCCTTTGGTTTCGATGACTTCACCGTTGTGCGGGTTTTTGTATTGCTTGACCTTGCGGGCACGCTTGGTAGCGGTTGGCTTGACGGCGCCACGCGGTGCTTTGCTCAGTTTGGAATCCGGGTCGAGCAGGGCAATGATGTCACGCAGCGACTTGGAATATTCACCCATCAAGGTGCGCAGTTTGCCTTCGAACTCCAGTTCTTTTTTCAGCTTGTCATCCTGGGACAGGTTGGCCAGGCGGGCCTGAAGTTCCTTGATGGCTTCTTCGGTGGCGCGGTACTCGTTGATCAGGGACATGGAGTGTTCCTTAATGCGTGTTCGGAAATGTGTGGGGCAATAATAGACAGGCGATACTCGCAAGTAAACATGTTATTGCGGCATTAACTGTTAATTAAGCTGTGACAACATATCTCTGGGTGAACAAAAATTTACATTAAGCGACGGTCTCGTCTGCCCACCTTGTCAGACAATGCCTTGATTCACGTGGTCAACGATTCGGGCCCGCCCCGTCAATCATTACTGCGTTTTTTCTGGCGGGCCGCTAGAATGTGCGCCTTTGCGAAGTTCTGGAGTCTTATTCATGCGCACCTACCGTCTGGTGATCGCTTGCCCCGACCGCGTCGGCATCGTGGCGAAAGTCAGTAATTTCCTGGCGTTGTACAACGGCTGGATCAACGAAGCCAGCCACCACTCCGACGTGCAGAGTGGGTGGTTCTTCATGCGTCATGAAATCCGCGCAGAATCCTTGCCCTTTGGTATCGACGCCTTCCGCGAAGCCTTTGCGCCGATTGCCGAAGAGTTTTCCATGATGTGGCGCATTACCGATTCGGCGCAAAAGAAACGCGTCGTGTTGATGGCCAGCCGTGAGTCCCATTGCCTGGCCGATTTGCTGCACCGCTGGCACACGGATGAACTCGATTGCGATATCCCCTGTGTCATCTCCAACCATAACGACCTGCGCAGCATGGTCGAGTGGCACGGTATTCCATTCTTCCATGTGCCTGTAGACCCTGCGGACAAGGCGCCAGCGTTCGCCGAAGTGTCGCGCCTGGTTCAGGAGCACGCGGCCGATGTGGTGGTGCTGGCCCGCTATATGCAAATCCTGCCGCCACAGCTGTGCCAGGATTACGCCGAGAAGGTCATCAACATCCACCACAGCTTCCTGCCGTCCTTCGTGGGTGCCAAGCCGTATCATCAGGCTGCTCTGCGTGGTGTGAAGCTGATCGGCGCCACCTGCCACTACGTTACCCAAGAGCTGGACGCCGGCCCGATCATCGAACAGGACGTGGTGCGGGTGAACCATGCCGACAGCATCGAGGATATGGTCCGCTTCGGCCGGGACGTAGAAAAGATGGTGCTGGCCCGCGGCTTGCGTTATCACCTGGAAGACCGGGTACTGGTGCACGGCAACAAGACTGTCGTGTTCGATTGAGTCTGGCAGGGGAGCGGTGACACATGGCCCGGCAGCGCAATGCCCCGACCGCCTCGTTACCGCCCACACTGGGTGAGGGTTGCCTTGCCCGTTTCGACCCCGAGGCTCTGGAACCAACCGACGGCACCGATTTTCCCGGTGCCGCGGCGCTCTGGCAGCAGCTCAACCCGCCTGACGGCGCCAGCGCTCCAGCAGCGGGCGAGCCAGTAGAGCCACAAACACCGGCCCTCCCGCCAACAGGTAAAAGTAGTACGTGACAGCCCGCCACAGCAGGATGGCCGCCGCTGCCGTCGAGCTGCCCAGCATCGGCGTCAGCAGGCTGGCCGACGTCAGTTCGGCTGCCCCGGCACCACCGGGCATCATGCTGAACTGGCCGGCACTGAGTGACAGCATCTGCACCAGAAAGCTGGGGATCCAGCCCAGGTCCGTGCCCAGGCCCTTCACCACTAGGTACAGCACACTGTAGCGCAGGCCCCAATGGGCACAGGTGAGGGTGAATACCAGCGCAAGGGTGCGCTTGGGCAACTGCCAGGTCTGCGCCAGGGCCTGAGTGAAGTGCAGCAGCTTGCGGGCCCAGCGCCGCTTGCGTGGGGCACTGACGCCCAGCCGCTGTATCAGCCTGCCATTGGCGCGCATTACCGGGCGCCTATAGCGCAACAGCACTACCACAGCGGCCAGCGCCGCACATAACAGCGCAGCGCTGCCCAACAGCATGCTCAGCTGGCTGCGGCCCAGGCTGTGGAACAGTGCATAGCCGGCAATCGCCAGCATGGCGCAGAAGAAGAACACCAGGTCATTCAGTTGGTCGGTGGCGAAGACTGCGCCGCTGCGTGCGGGGCTGATGCGGTCCCGGGCGAGCAGGGCCATCAGCGTCAACGGGCCGCCACTGCCCCCGGGAGTGGTGCAAATGGCAAATTCGGTGGCCATCACCACGCCCAGGGTGCGCACAGGGGTAACGTGCCGGGCTTGTTCGCCCAATAGCAGGCGCAGGCGTAGTGCATTCAGAACCCAGCACAGCACGATCATGCCAACCAAGGTCAGCAGCAATTGCGGGTCGAAACGGCTGAGCCTGGGCAGCAGTTCGGTGCCGCCCAGCAGTGCCGGTACCAGCGCTGCGCCCAGCAACGCCAGCGCCAGCCAGACCCAGCGGTTCATGCGGCTACCTGGCGCTCCAGCCAGGCGGATTTGGTCAAGGGCTGGCGCCCGTCTTCAAGCAGCTTCTGCAACGTGCGCAGCCAGTACTCGCGGGACGAACGGTGGCGCATGTCCACCGGGTGCAGCCCCAGCCGCAGCGTGTTGGCGCCCTGCCAACGGCGGCACTGCCAGTTGCAGAGCACGCGTGACAATTCCCGGCGCCAGGCACTACGTGCGCTCCACACCAGCCCGGGTGAATCTATCGCGGTGAAG
Source organism: Pseudomonas sp. S60 (assembly GCF_016647865.1). Taxonomy (NCBI): domain Bacteria; kingdom Pseudomonadati; phylum Pseudomonadota; class Gammaproteobacteria; order Pseudomonadales; family Pseudomonadaceae; genus Pseudomonas; species Pseudomonas sp. S60. The sequence continues at coordinate 19,575 of NZ_JACVVH010000026.1, forward strand.
TCCGGCAACCGGTAGAGGTGTTGAGGCGTGCTGGTGTACTTGAGGGGCAAGCGACGCAGTGCCTGGCGCGTGCCTTCACTCATGAGCCACGCCGGGGCCACGAACCCTGCCACTGGCCAGCCCTGCTGTGCAAACAGGGCCAGGCCATCTTGCAGGCGGGCCAGGGCCTGCTGCTCGTCCAGCCCATAGAACTCACCCTCGTGGGTATAGATACGGCGCATGAAGTACTCGACGGGCGTGCGCGGCAGGGGCCCTTCGTCGGCATGTGCATAACCGTGCAAGGCCAGTTCGTCGCCCGCCGCCAGGCGATGTTCAAGCATCTGGCAGAACGCAGGTGCCTGGTGCAGCGGGTTGCGTCGATGAAAGTCCGGCACTACCAGCCAGGTCATGGGTACATCACCCAGCGCGTCCACGGCCTGTACGAACGGCTCGTAGTCTGGCCAGGTTTCTGGCGCTACGTCATGCAATACCAGCATCAGGCTGCGAGGGTTGGCAGACGCTTCAGGCATGGGCGCGCACCTGCAACGGGTGGCCGAGTACGGCGTGATAGTGTTGCAGCAGGCCACTGACCACGCTGTCCCATGAGTAGCAGGTTTCCACGTGTTGACGGGCCTGGGCGCCGAGTTTACGCACGCCGGCCTCAAAGGCTTCACGCACAGCGGCGGCCATGGCTAGCGCATCGTTGGGCTGGCACAGCCGGCCGCACTGGTCGTTGACGATTTCCCCGAACGCACCGGCGCGTACCGCGACCACTGGCGTGGCGCTGGCCATGGCTTCAAGGATCACCAGGCCGAAGGTTTCCTGGTCCCCTGCATGCACCAGCAGGTCGGCACTGGCCATCAGCCGCGCCACCTCGTGTGCCGGGCAGAACTGGCCAATCACGCTAACGTTGTCGGGCACGTTGCTGGGCATGTTCGAGCCTACCAGCAGCAGGTGGTAGCCACGCCCAAGCTGGCGCATGCACTCCAGCAGCACCGGCAGGTTCTTCTCCCGTGAGCCACGGCCTGCGTAGATCAACAGGCGGCTGGTGTCGGCGATACCCAACTCGGCGCGTACCTGTGGGTCGCGCCGTGAAGGGTTGAAGGTGGCCAGGTCTACCCCTAGGGGCTGGACGTGCACATCGCGCACGCCCAGGCGCTTGAGCTTGTCGGCCATCACCTTGCTTGGGGCGAGCACCCGGTCGAAATTGCCATACAGCTTGCTGACGTAGGCTTCCACATTAGGGGTAAACCAGTTGCCCATGCGGTTGCTTACCAACAGGGGCAGGTCGGAGTGGTAGAAGCCGATGACAGGCACATCCAGTTTACGCCGCGCCTCCAGGGCCGCCCAGGCGGTGAGGTAGGGGTCGCCCACTTCGATCAGGTCAGGTTGCAGGTCGCGCAGCACATTGCACCAGGGCGCCAGGCGTACCGGGAAACGGTAGCCCTTGCCGAATGGCAGGGGTGGGGAGGGCACGTGGTACACGCCGTCTGCGTGGGTGGCGCTGGCGCCGGGTATCAGCAGGCTGTGGCGCACACCCTGCAGTGCGTCCAGGCGATGGTGTTTGGCATCAAGGTACGTCCGTACGCCGCCGCTGGCCGGGGCGTAGAACATGGTGATGTCGGCGATGTGCACGATCAGCATCCCTCCGGGATCGTATTCGGGTCTGTCATCCGGCAGTGATTAGCCGGCGATGACACGCCTAAAGTTGACCTTGTGGAAGGATGGTTTGTTCGATCGGCCGCTGATGGGCTGATGGCCAGCAGCAGGCCACATGCCTGCCGCTGGTGGTTGGCTGTCAGATTCTGAACGTGCCGACCAGGTGCTTGAGGCGGCTGGCTTGTTGCTCCAGGTCGGAGCAGGCGCGCAGGGTGGCCTGCAGGTTTTCCACGCCTTCCTGGTTGAGCATGTTGATCTCGTTGATGTCCATGTTGATCGCCTCGACGACGGCAGTCTGCTCCTCGGTTGCAGTGGCAACCGACTGGTTCATGCCGTCGATCTCGCCGATACGAACAGTAACGCTGTCCAGGCGCTCGCCGGCCTGGTTGGCGATCTGCACGCTTTCGGTGCTGTGCCGCTGGCTCTGGTCCATGGTGTCGACCGACTCACGGGCGCCCACTTGCAGTTCCTCGATCATGCCCTGTACCTGCTGCGCCGATTCCTGGGTGCGGTGGGCCAGGTTGCGCACCTCATCGGCTACCACCGCAAAGCCGCGGCCGGCTTCACCGGCACGGGCCGCTTCGATGGCCGCGTTCAGAGCCAGCAGGTTGGTCTGCTGGGAAATGCTGGTGATCACCTCGAGAATCTGGCCGATATTCACCGTCTTGCCGTTCAGCGTTTCGATGTGGCCACTGGAGGTGACGATCAGGTCGGACAGGCGGTTCATGGCGGCAATGCTGCGCTCCACCACCTGCTGGCCCTCTTCGGCCAGCAGCCTGGCCGAGCTGGCGTGCTGCGAGGCCTGGGCGGCATTGCCGGCGATCTCCTGGGCGGCTGCGCCCAGCTCGTTGATGGCGGCGGCCACGCTGTTGGTGCGGTTGGATTGCTCGTCGGAGTTGGTCATGGACGAGTTGGAGGCGCTGATCACCCGCAATGCCACTTCGTTGACCTGCTCGGTGGCCGAAGACACCTCGCGGATCGAGGCATGGATGCGTTCGACGAAGCGGTTGAAGGCGGTGCCCAGAATGCCGAATTCATCGTGGTTGTGAATGCGCAGGCGTTTGGTCAGGTCGCCTTCGCCTTCGGCGATGTCTTCCATGGCGCGGGTCATGGTGTGCAGCGGCTGCAACAGCACGCGGATCAGCAGGCCAAGCAGGCCGATGATAATGACCACCGCCACCACCGTGGCGATCACCGCCGAGGTGCGGAAGGTGGTGAGCATGGCGAAGGCCTTGTCCTTGTCGATCGACAGGCCGATGTACCAATTGGCCGACGGCAGGCCGGTCACCGGGGTGAAGGTGAGCAGGCGGGTCTGGCCCTCGCTCTGTACCTCGGTGAGGTCTGCGGTCAGTTTGGGTGCGTGTTCGGGGAACAGGTCCGACAGCGACTTCATCACCAGGCCCTGATCAGGGTGCACCAGGATCTTGCCCTGGTCGTTGACCAGGAAGGCATAGCCCATGCCGCCGAAGTTCAGCGAGTTGATGATCTGCACCAGGCCGTCCAGGGCCAGGTCACCGCCCACCACACCAATGTCGTTGGCGACCTTGCTGAGGATGCCAATGACCATCTTGTTGGTGGTCATGTCGATATAGGGCTCGGTCAGCATGGCCCCGCTGGCGTTCATGCCGTCCTTGTACCAGGGGCGGGTGCGGGGGTCGTAGCCGTCCGGCATCTTCGCGTCCGGGCGCACGCTGAAGCCACCGTCTACCTTGCCCAGGTACACCGTGAGAAAACTGGACACCAGGGCATTCTGCCCCATCAGCGTTTCGGCACTGGCCGGCTGCTGGGCAATGTTCTGTGCCAGGTTTTCCACCAGTTTGATACGGCCCTCGAACAAACTGCGGATGTTGGTCGACGTGGATGCGCCCATTTCAGCCAGGTAGTTCTGAAGGTCCTCGCGAATCGCATTACGCTGCAGGTAATCGTTGTAGAGGGTAAAAAGGCTGAAGGCGAGTATCACGATCAGTGAGGCTGCCAATAGAATCTTGTGGCTGAAACGAAGGCTTTTGTTCATGGCGTTATCGATTCCGCTAAGGTGTTGTATCAGGTGTTCGCACCTGTCGAGCACAGCGAGTGCAACATCCCGAAAAGTCCCTTTTCGGTTTTTTCTCTCTATGTAAGGCAAATATCACCCCGAGGTATCGGCCGACCCCAGGCAAAGCTTGAGCAGAGGATTAAACAGATGTCGGAATCTTCAACCATCGTTGTAGGGGCCGGGCTAGACGGCCTGCCGGTCGGGCAGGCGCTGAAGCTGGCCAACCGTCATGGCCTGGTGGCGGGCGCCACAGGTACTGGCAAGACCGTGACCCTGCAGCACCTGGCCGAGGCCTTCAGTGACGCCGGTGTCGCCGTGTTCGCTGCTGACGTTAAAGGTGACCTGTGCGGGCTGGGGGCGGCCGGTGCGCCGCAGGGCAAGGTGGCCGAACGTATCGCCGGCATGCCCTGGCTGCACCACCTGCCGCAGGCGTATCCGGTCAGCCTGTGGGACATTGCCGGCAAGACCGGCCACCCCCTGCGTACCACGTTGACCGAGATGGGCCCATTGCTGCTTGGCAACCTGCTGGATCTAACCGATAGCCAGCAGGCTGCACTGTATGCCGCGTTCAAGGTGGCTGACCGGGAAGGGCTGCTGCTGCTGGACCTCAAGGACCTGAAGGCGCTGCTCGCGCATCTCAAGGACAACCCGCAACTGCTGGGTGAAGACAGCGCGTTGGTGACCGTTGCCTCTACCCAGGCGTTGTTGCGCCGGTTGGCCACCCTGGAGCAGCAGGGTGCCGAGGCATTGTTCGGCGAGCCGGCCCTGCAACTGGACGACCTGTTGCAACCGGCTGCAGGTGGTAAGGGCCGCATCCACCTGCTTGATGCCAGCCGCCTGGTGCACGAGGCCCCCAAGGTCTACGCGACTTTTCTGTTGTGGTTGTTGGCCGAGCTGTTCGAGCAATTGCCGGAGCGAGGGGATGCCGACAAGCCGGTCCTGGCGCTGTTCTTCGATGAAGCCCACCTGCTTTTCAAGGGCACACCCAAGGCGTTGCAAGACCGGCTGGAGCAGGTGGTGCGGCTGATCCGCTCCAAGGGGGTGGGGGTGTATTTCGTGACCCAGTCACCCGCAGACCTGCCGGACGCTGTGCTGGCCCAGCTGGGCCTGCGTATCCAGCACGGGCTGCGTGCCTACACCGCCAAGGAGCAGAAAGCGCTGCGGGCGGTGGCCGAGGGCTTTCGCCCGAACCCGGCCTTCGATGCCCTGGCGGCATTGACCGAACTGGGTATTGGCGAGGCGCTGGTGGGCACATTGGAAGAAAAGGGCACGCCTGCCACGGTGCAGCGCGTACTCATAGCGCCACCCCAGTCCCGTATCGGGCCGCTGAGTGACGCTGAGCGCGCTGCCCTTATCGCGGGTTCTCCCTTGCTCGGGCGTTACGACAAGCCCGTGGACAGGGAGTCTGCCTATGAGCTACTGACGCAGCGCAAGGGCGAGGCGGTAGAGCCCGCGCCGCAGCCCAAGGCCGACGAAAGCAGTTTTGCCGACAAGGCAGGTGAGTTTTTGCAGAGTGCGGCAGGGCAGGCGATCAAGTCAGCGATGCGCCAGGCGGCCAACCAGTTTGGGCGGCAATTGGTGCGCGGCTTGATGGGGTCGTTGCTGGGCGGGAAGAAGAAGTAGCGGGTAGTCGCCTGTGTTGGTGCAGGAGCCAGGGCGGCTCCTGCACCTGGCACTTTAGCTGAGCGCTTTGGAGGCCAGCCAGAACAGGCCGGCGGCCAGGCCCATGGACGCTGGCAGGGTGAGCACCCAGGCCAGCAGGATGGTTTTCACCGTGCCGCCCTGCAAGCCGCTTTTGTTGGCGACCATGGTGCCGGCCACACCGGACGACAGCACATGGGTGGTGGATACCGGCAGGGCGAACACGTTGGCCATGCCGATGGCGCAGGCTGCGGTGATCTGGGCCGACATGCCCTGGGCATAGGTCATGCCCTGCTTGCCGATTTTTTCACCCACGGTAAGCACCACCCGTTTCCAGCCGACCATGGTGCCCAGGCCGAGGGCCAGTGCCACAGCCACGATCACCCAGAACGGTGCGTATTCGGTGGTGGCGGTCAGGTCTTTGCGCAGTTTTTCCAGGTCTGCTTTTTCGCGTGCGTCCAGCCCTGGCAACTTGCCGACCTTTTTCGCCGTGTCGTCCAGGCACAGCAGGTAGCGGCGCACTTCGACACGCTTGTCGGCGTCCAGTGCCCGGTAGTCGGTCACGCCCTGCAGGGAAGACTGCAGCGCCGCGATGGTCGGTTCGGTCTGCTGCGGGTTGCAGCTGAATTTCTCCGGCAGGTCGCTGGCCTTGGCTTTGCCCAGTGCCAGGAACTCGCCCAGGGTGGCGGCGTTGCGCTGGTAGAACTGGCTCATGTGCAGCGTCGCGTCACGGGTACGCTCGATCTGGTAGGTGGTGCTGTTCAGGTCGAGCACGAACTTGGCCGGGACGATGCCGATCAGCACCAGCATGATCAGGCCAATGCCTTTCTGGCCATCGTTGGAGCCGTGCACGAAGCTCACGCCCATGGCTGAGATCACCAGCACCAAGCGGTTCCAGAAGGGCGGGTGTTTCTTGTCGTCGAGCTTGCGGCGCTGTTCAGGCGTCTTGTGCATCTTCGACAGCGGGCGCCACCATTTCAGGCCGATCAGCACCAGTGCGGCAACGGCGAAGCCGGCGATGGGGGAGACCACCAGCGACATGGCAATGTCGATAGCCTTCTGCCAGTTGACGCCATCACCCAGCGGGATGTCGTTGATCAGGGCATTGGCCAGGCCTACGCCCAGAATGGAGCCGATCAGGGTATGCGAGCTGGAGGCCGGAATGCCGAAGTACCAGGTACCCAGGTTCCAGGTGATGGCTGCCGCCAGCAACGAGAAGACCATGGCCAGGCCGTGCCCGGTGTTCACATTGATCAGCAGCTCGACCGGCAGCAGGTGGACGATGGCATACGCCACCCCGACCCCGCCCAGCAGCACGCCGAGGAAGTTGAACACCCCGGAGAAGAACACGGCGAGGTGTGGCGGCATGGCTTTGGTATAGATGACGGTGGCTACCGCGTTGGCGGTGTCATGAAAGCCATTGATGAACTCGAAGGCGAGCACGAAGGTGAGGGCAAGCAGCAGGCTCACCAATACCCAGGCATCCAGTCCGCTGAATAAATCGATCATGAAGGTTGTCTGGCGGTCATAGGGGGGCCGGATTATGCCAGAAAACCTTGGCAATCGATGCACCCGTTACGCACGGTTCATCCCCTCCTGACGGCTTTCACCCCACTGCCCGGCGGCGAGTGACTAAAAGCTCCAGCTCATAAAAACGCTTAAAAGCAACGATTACCGTCGAAAACGCAACGAATAGGTCGATCTCGATCAATTCAAACGTTTGTATGAAATTTGTGTAATTCCATTTCATGATCAGCGGGCGCAGCTTCTGCGCCCCTTGCCCAGGCGTGCCGGGCAAGGGGCTTTATCAACTGCGCTACGGGGAATCTTCGCTGCGCAGTTCTTTTTCCATGCGCTCGAGTTCCTGGTTGAACGCCTGATCCTGAACAGTGGCACGTTTGCGCCAAGGTTTGCGTTCGGGTTCTGTTTGCGCGGCGTAGGTCGTGACCTCGCCACCGTATACATCCTTGTAACGTTCTGCCTGGCGCTCGAGTTCTGCGCGCAGTTCTTCTTTCGTCACATGCAGTACCTGAATGAGTGTAATAACCGCGGAGTGCGTGTTCCTGCATGCCAGTAAGCGGCCGCTGGAACAAGCACAGTATATCAATAGGAAGTTTGCCAACCATCGTGACATGCAGGGCGCGTGTAAAGGTGGCGCAGGCGAGATCAAACTGGCCCTTGCAGGTTTGAGAACTGGCCAGATGGAAAGTTCGTTGCAGTGTATGTACAGCGCCGCATGAAAAACGGCCTCGCCCTGAGACGAGGCCGTTGCCTGAGACTTCTACGGTGGGTACCTGACCAGTCTCTCCAAAGAAGCCACAAGTGGCCTGAGAAAGGTATAAGCAAACGTGTCGGCGGTCAATTGCGATTATCGGCCGTTTGTTCGATAATCGCACGAACCGGCGTTTTTTTTGAGGTGTGCGATGAGTGATGAACTAGCAGCCAATGATCCTTCCAACCCCGCCTCGGCCCGCGGGGCGACAACGGCGCTGGCGCCACCCATCGTGGCCTCGCCGGCCAAGCGTATCCAGGCCTTTACCGGTGACCCGGATTTCATGACCTCGCTGGCACGGGGCCTTGCTGTGATCCAGGCGTTCCAGGAGCGCAAGCGCCACCTGACCATCGCCCAGATCAGCCACCGCACGGAAATCCCCCGGGCAGCCGTGCGCCGTTGCCTGCACACCCTCATGAAGCTGGGCTATGCCACCACCAATGGGCGTACCTACTCGTTGTTGCCCAAAGTGCTGACCCTGGGCCATGCCTACCTGTCGTCCACGCCGTTGGCAATTTCCGCTCAGCCCTACCTTGACCGGATCAGCGATCAACTGCATGAAGCCGCGAACATGGCCACCCTTGAAGGTGACGACATCCTCTACATCGCGCGGTCAGCCACAGTGGAGCGGCTGATTTCGGTCGACCTGTCCGTGGGCGGTCGCTTGCCAGCCTACTGCACGTCGATGGGGCGTATTCTGCTGGCGGCAATGGACGACACCAGTCTTCGTGAGTACCTCGAGCGCGCTGACCTCAAGCCCCGCACCACGCGCACCTTGCATGATGCCGAATCACTGTTCGCCTGCATCCAGCAGGTGCGAGCCCAAGGGTGGTGCGTGGTCGATCAGGAGCTTGAGCAGGGCCTGCGTTCGATAGCCGTGCCGGTCTACGACGCCTCCGGGCAGGTGCTGGCGGCATTGAACGTAAGTACCCATGTGGGGCGGGTCACGCGCAGTGAGCTGGAACAGCGTTTTCTGCCGATTCTACTGGCGGCAAGCCGTGACCTCTGCCATCAGTTGTTTGGCTGACCCTGCGTTTGTTGTGCGATAAACGCACAATCTCGCCGGCAGTGAATTGCGCCACCCCGGTTTGCTGATTAATGTCTCTCGCAACGGTCGGCCAAGCCGACCGAACAACAAAAATACAAGAGGCACCTCCCATGCACACTGTCCCCAGGCTGCAGCGGGCCTACCCGTACGCAGTGCCGTTGTCCCCAGGCTGACACAGCGCCCTCCCTTCGCAACTAACGCACTCTGCGCCGAATGCTCGCGTGCAGTGGCCTGGCTGTGCCTCCTTCTGGATAACAACAATGAATCAAGCGCAAACCGGTGTCGGCAAAAGCCTCGACGTCCAGTCACTGATCAATGAACAACCCCTGTCCCGCTACCAGTGGCGGGTTGTGTTGCTGTGTTTCCTCATCGTCTTCCTCGATGGCCTGGACACCGCTGCCATGGGCTTTATCGCCCCAGCGCTGTCCCAGGACTGGGGTATCGACCGCGCCAGCCTCGGGCCAGTGATGAGTGCCGCGTTGATCGGCATGGTGTTCGGTGCCCTGGGTTCCGGGCCGTTGGCCGACCGCTTTGGCCGCAAGGGCGTGCTGGTGGGTGCCGTGCTAGTGTTCGGCGGTTTCAGCCTGGCTTCGGCCTATGCCACCGACGTCAATCAACTGCTGGTGCTGCGCTTTCTGACTGGCCTGGGGCTGGGCGCAGGCATGCCGAATGCCACAACGCTGCTGTCTGAATACACCCCTGAGCGCCTCAAGTCGCTGCTGGTAACCAGCATGTTCTGTGGTTTCAACCTGGGCATGGCGGGGGGCGGTTTCATTTCTGCCAAGCTGATCCCGGCCTATGGGTGGCACACCTTGCTGGTCATCGGCGGTGTACTGCCGTTGCTGCTGGCCGTGGTGCTGATGGTGTGGTTGCCGGAGTCGGCGCGTTTTCTGGTGGTGCGCAACCGCGGTACGGAAAAGGTGCGCAAAACCCTGGCCCCCATCGCGCCGCGCATCGTGGCCGAGGCGGGCAGTTTCAGCGTGCCGGAGCAGAAGGCCGTGGCGGCGCGCAACGTGTTTGCCGTGATCTTTTCCGGTAGCTACGGGCTGGGTACTGTCCTGCTGTGGCTGACCTACTTCATGGGCCTGGTAATCGTGTACCTGCTGACCAGCTGGCTGCCCACACTGATGCGCGACAGTGGTGCCAGCATGGAACAGGCCGCGTTCATCGGTGCGTTGTTCCAGTTTGGCGGTGTGCTGAGCGCGGTGGCTGTGGGCTGGGCCATGGACCGCTTCAACCCGCACAAGGTGATTGGCCTGTTCTACCTGCTGGCGGGGGTGTTTGCCTACGCCGTGGGCCAGAGCCTGGGCAATATCACGCTGCTGGCCGTGCTGGTGCTGGTGGCCGGCATGTGCGTCAACGGTGCGCAGTCGGCGATGCCATCACTGGCAGCACGCTTCTACCCGACCCAGGGCCGTGCCACGGGGGTGTCGTGGATGCTGGGTATCGGCCGCTTCGGGGCGATTCTGGGGGCGTGGAGCGGTGCGACCCTGCTGGGCCTCGGCTGGACGTTCGAGCAAGTGCTGACTGCACTGCTGGTGCCTGCGGCACTGGCAGCCGTTGCCGTCGTCATCAAAGGCATCGTCAGCCACGCCGACGCCACCTGACAGGCCCAGGGCGGCATCGCGGCCGCCTTTTGGGAGAGATGAATAGAAAGGTAACAAATGGTTCGATAACCGCCCCAATAGTCGATTATCGGATTGTAAGCCCCGGGTCATTCTCCCTAATCTGAACCCCATAGAAACACCCTGACCAGGAGCCTCCAATGGCTACAATTTTCTCGCTCAACAAGGCCGTGAAGCAGTTCGTCCGCGACCTTGAAGCCCGTACCGCTGCGGCCCACGGCCAAGCAGCAGGAGCAGTCTGATGCGCGACGTATACATCTGCGATGCCATTCGCACCCCTATTGGCCGTTTTGGCGGCGCTCTGGCCGCCGTGCGTGCGGACGACCTGGCTGCTGTGCCCCTCAAGGCGCTGATCGAGCGTAACCCTGGCGTGCAGTGGGACCAGTTGGACGAAGTGTTTTTCGGCTGTGCCAACCAGGCTGGTGAAGACAACCGCAACGTGGCGCGCATGGCGCTGCTGCTGGCCGGCCTGCCCGAGAGCATTCCCGGCGTCACCCTGAACCGCCTGTGCGCTTCGGGCATGGATGCCATCGGCACAGCGTTCCGTGCCATTGCCAGCGGCGAGATGGAACTGGCCATTGCCGGCGGCGTGGAGTCGATGTCGCGCGCCCCCTTCGTGATGGGCAAGGCCGAGAGCGGCTATTCGCGCAGCATGAAGCTGGAAGACACCACCATCGGCTGGCGCTTCATCAACCCGCTGATGAAAAGCCAGTACGGGGTGGACGCCATGCCCGAAACGGCCGACAACGTGGCAGACGATTACCAGGTTTCTCGCGCTGACCAGGATGCCTTCGCCGTGCGCAGCCAGCAGAAGGCTGCAGCTGCCCAGGCCGCCGGGTTCTTCGCCGAAGAGATCGTGCCGGTGCGCATTGCTGGCAGAAAGGGTGAAACCGTGGTCGAGCAGGACGAGCACCTGCGCCCAGACACCACCCTGGAAACCCTGGCCCGCTTGAAACCGGTCAATGGCCCGGACAAAACCGTCACGGCAGGCAACGCTTCGGGAGTCAACGATGGTGCGGCGGCGTTGATCCTGGCATCGGCAGAGGCGGTAAAGAAGCATGGCCTGACCCCACGTGCCCGTGTACTGGGCATGGCCAGTGCCGGTGTGGCGCCGCGTGTCATGGGCATCGGCCCGGTGCCTGCAGTTCGCAAGCTGACCGAGCGGCTGGGTGTGGCGGTGAGCGATTTCGACGTCATTGAGCTCAATGAAGCCTTTGCCAGCCAGGGCCTGGCGGTGTTGCGCGAGTTGGGGGTAGCGGACGATGCCCCGCAGGTGAACCCCAACGGTGGCGCAATTGCCTTGGGCCACCCGCTGGGCATGAGTGGTGCACGGCTGGTGCTCACGGCGTTGCACCAGCTTGAGAAGAGCGGCGGGCGCAAGGGCTTGGCGACCATGTGCGTAGGCGTAGGGCAAGGCCTGGCGTTGGCCATCGAGCGCGTGTGAAGGGTAGGGGCCTGCTCGCGCACTGTGCGCCGACAGGCCCTTGCTGTTAGACACAAGGCCTATTGGCGGCCACTTGGTGGAACATGTGTGTTACTAGGTATGTCTAGACTTACCTTGTACCCTCCAGGAGCAAAACCCTCATGACCTCAAGCTATTACACCGGTGAAGAGCGCAGCAAGCGCATCTTTGCCATCGTCGGTGCCTCATCAGGCAACCTGGTGGAATGGTTCGACTTCTATGTCTACGCCTTCTGTGCGATCTATTTTGCTCCGGCCTTCTTCCCCTCCGACGACCCTACCGTGCAGTTGCTGAACACTGCTGGTGTATTCGCCGCCGGGTTCCTGATGCGCCCGATCGGCGGCTGGATTTTCGGCCGCCTGGCCGATCGGCATGGCCGCAAGAACTCCCTGATGATCTCGGTGCTGATGATGTGCTTCGGTTCCCTGATGATCGCCTGCCTGCCCACCTACGCCAGTATCGGCACATGGGCCCCGGCGCTGCTGTTGCTGGCGCGGCTTATCCAGGGGCTTTCGGTGGGTGGCGAATATGGCACCACGGCCACCTACATGAGCGAGGTGGCCTTGCGCGGGCAGCGCGGCTTCTTCGCCTCGTTCCAGTACGTGACCCTGATCGGCGGCCAGTTGTTGGCTGTGCTGGTGGTGGTGGTCCTGCAGCAGTTGCTGACCGAGGACGAACTGCGCGCCTGGGGCTGGCGCATCCCCTTCGTGGTGGGCTCCATCGCCGCGGTGATTTCGTTGATGCTGCGCCGCTCGCTGCATGAAACCAGCAGCGCCGAAACCCGGCAGGACAAGGACGCAGGCAGTATTCGCGGCCTGTTTGGCAACCACCTGGCGGCATTCATTACCGTGTTGGGCTACACCGCCGGTGGCTCGCTGATCTTCTATACCTTCACTACCTACATGCAGAAATACCTGGTGAACACCGCCGGCATGACCGCGAAGAACGCCAGCTACGTGATGACCGGCGCGCTGTTCCTGTTCATGGTGCTGCAGCCGTTCTTCGGCATGCTTTCCGACCGTATCGGGCGGCGCAATTCCATGCTGCTGTTCGGCGCGTTGGGCACGCTGTTCACGGTGCCGTTGTTGATGGCGCTGAAAACCGTGAGCAGCCCGTTCATGGCCTTCGTATTGGTCAGCCTGGCGCTGTGCATCGTCAGTTTCTACACCTCGATCAGCGGCCTGGTTAAGGCCGAGATGTTCCCGCCACAGGTGCGGGCATTGGGCGTGGGGCTGGCCTATGCGGTGGCCAATGCTGCCTTTGGCGGGTCGGCTGAATACGTGGCCCTGGGCCTGAAGACCCTGGGCATGGAAAACACCTTCTACTGGTATGTCACGGCCATGATGGCAATCGCCTTCCTGTTCAGCCTGCGCCTGCCCAAGCAAGCGGAATATTTGCACCACGATCATTAAGGACGTTGCATGACCAACCAGTTGTTCGATGCCTACTTCACCGCGCCGGCCATGCGCGAGGTGTTCTCCGACCGCGGTCGCCTGCAGGGCATGCTCGACTTCGAAGCCGCCCTGGCGCGGGCCGAGGCGGCGGCAGGGCTGGTGCCGCAAAGTGCGGTGGCTGCGATTGAGGCGGCCTGCAAGGCCGAACGCTATGACGTGGGGGCGCTTGCCGAGGCGATCGCCACGGCTGGCAATTCGGCCATCCCACTGGTGAAGGCGCTGGGCAAGGTGATCGCCACGGGTGTACCGGAAGCTGAACGCTACGTGCACCTTGGCGCCACCAGCCAGGACGCCATGGACACTGGCCTGGTGCTGCAGCTGCGCGATGCGTTGGCGCTTGTCGAGGCTGACCTGGCTGCACTGGCCGACACGCTGGCCCGCCAGGCGCTGCTGCACGCCGATACGCCACTGGTGGGCCGCACCTGGTTGCAGCATGCAACCCCGGTTACCCTCGGCATGAAACTGGCTGGCGTGCTGGGCGCGCTCACACGCCACCGCCAGCGCCTGCAACAGTTACGGCCGCGGTTGCTGGTGCTGCAGTTCGGGGGCGCCTCTGGCAGCCTAGCGGCGTTGGGCAGCAAGGCACTGCCGGTGGCCGAAGGCCTGGCTGAACAGTTGCAACTGACGCTGCCGGAGCAGCCGTGGCACACCCAGCGTGACCGCCTGGTGGAGTTCGCCTCGGTGCTGGGGTTGATCGCCGGTAGCCTGGGCAAGTTCGGGCGTGACGTCAGCCTGCTGATGCAGACCGAGGCAGGGGAGGTGTTCGAGCCTTCCGCACCGGGCAAGGGCGGCTCGTCGACCATGCCGCACAAACGTAACCCGGTGGGCGCCGCTGTGCTGATTGGCGCGGCTACGCGGGTACCGGGCCTGGTTTCGACGCTGTTTGCGGCCATGCCGCAGGAGCACGAACGCAGCCTGGGGCTGTGGCATGCAGAATGGGAAACCCTGCCTGAGATCTGCTGTTTGGTTTCCGGGGCGCTGCGCCAAGCCCAGATCATTGCCCAGGGCATGGAAGTGGACGCCCCGCGCATGCGCCGTAACCTGGACCTGACCCAGGGGCTGGTACTGGCCGAGGCTGTAAGCATCGTGCTGGCCCAGCGGCTTGGCCGCGACAGTGCCCACCATTTGCTGGAGCAGTGCTGCCGCCGTGCGGTCGCCGAGCAGCGCCATTTGCGCGCAGTGCTGGGCGATGAACCGCAGGTCACGGCGCAGTTGTCTGCCGAAGAACTGGACCGCCTGCTGGACCCCGCGCATTACCTGGGCCAGGCCCGGGTGTGGGTAGCGCGTGCTGTGTCCGAACATCAACATTTCACTGCCTGAAGGAGACCGCTGTGGCGCACGTGCAACTGGCCGATGGCGTTTTGAATTACCAGATCGATGGCCCCGAAGCGGCGCCGGTGCTGGTCTTGTCCAACTCGTTGGGTACCGACCTCGGCATGTGGGAGACCCAATTGCCGCTGTGGCGCCAACACTTTCGTGTGCTGCGCTACGACACCCGGGGGCATGGCGCATCGTTGGTCACGGCCGGCCCGTACAGTATCGAGCAACTGGGCCGTGACGTGCTGGCCCTGCTGGATGCCCTGGATATCCAGCAAGCGCATTTTGTCGGCCTGTCAATGGGCGGCCTGATCGGGCAGTGGCTGGGCATCAATGCCGGCCAGCGCCTGCGCAGCCTCACCTTGTGCAACACCGCCGCTCAGATCGGCACTGCCGAGGTGTGGAACAGCCGCATCGACACCGTGCTCAAGGGCGGGCAACAGGCGATGGTCGAGCTGCGTGATGCCTCTATCGCCCGCTGGTTCACCCCGGGCTTTGCCCAGGCCCAGCCCCAACAGGCGCAGCGCATCTGTCAGATGCTGGCGCAGACCAGCCCGCAAGGCTACGCAGCCAATTGTGCGGCGGTACGTGATGCGGACTTCCGCGAGCAAGTAGGCGGTATTCAGGTGCCTACCCTGATTGTTGCCGGTACCGAGGACGTGGTGACCACGCCAGCCCACGGCCGCTTCATGCAGGCTGCCATCCAGGGTGCCGACTATGCCGAGTTCCCGGCGGCGCACTTGTCCAACGTGGAGATCGGCGAAGCGTTCAGCCGCCGCGTGCTCGACTTTCTGCAGGCTCACTGAGTACTTGACCATGGACGAGAAACAACGTTACGACGCCGGCATGCAGGTACGCCGTGCGGTACTGGGTGATGCCCACGTGGACCGCAGCCTCGAGAAGCTGAACGACTTCAATGGCGAGTTCCAGGAAATGATCACCCGCCACGCCTGGGGCGACATCTGGACCCGCCCGGGCCTGCCACGTCACACCCGCAGCCTGATTACCATCGCCATGCTGATCGGCATGAACCGCAACGACGAGCTGAAACTGCACTTGCGCGCGGCGGCCAACAATGGCGTGACCCGTGAAGAAATCAAGGAGGTGCTGATGCAGAGCGCCATCTACTGCGGTATCCCGGCAGCCAATGCCACGTTCCACCTGGCTGAGTCGGTGTGGGATGAGCTGGGCGTGGAATCGCGCGGCTGACCCTTTGGCCGAACGCCGCAGCATGCGATACGCCGTGGGGGGGCTGAGGGGTGTTCGCCGTAGCAGTGATTGCGCCTATGAGATCGAGCGCCGCCCGCGCGGCGCATCGCGAGCTTTGCTCGCTCCTACGTTTGTTTCGGGCCCGTCACGCCTGGTGCATACGACACGATATCGCGCCATGCGCCAAGGCGTACGCGCGCCAATGGCGCAGGCCTAATTGGCCCGAAACAAACGTAGGAGCGAGCGCAGCTCGCGATGCGCCGCGCGGGCGGCGCTCGATCTCACAGGCAAAAAAACCCTCAAGGCAGGCCCCTGGCGGCCCTCACGCAACCTCAATCCGTATCAATGCTGCGCTTGAGGGATGAGCGCAGGCCCAGCATGAACGCCGCTTCAGCCACCACGAACAGCGGGCCGATGATCAGGCCGCTGACGTCATCGACGAATGCCGGTTTGCGCCCCTCGTAGTAATGCCCCACGAATTGGATCACCCAACCCACCACGAATGCACCCAGGCCGGCCATAAGCCACACCGCAGTGGCCTGCACCGCCAGCGCCTGGCCTGCCCACAGGCACAGCCCCAGCAACAGCCCCATCACCAGGCCGAACGGGATATCCAGGCGCAGATAAAACCAGACAGCAGCCACCACCGCGAGCAGGGCAGGGGACAGCCACACACCGGCTACCTCCCAGCCAGGGCGCGACAGCAGAATGGCCACGGCCAGCACGATCATGGGGATGCCGATGAAATGGGTGGCGATGTTGCGCGGGTCGCGGTGGTAGCTGGCGTACTGGCTCAGGTGCTCGGCGAGGGTTTTCATTGTTGTGCCTCCTGTCGTGCCTGATCGGGATGTTGCTCCCGATATAGCTCAGGATAGCCCCAGGCTCCACCATCATCAGCCAGACGAATGGCGAGCCCGCACCCGGCAAGCGGGGCGGGCCTTGTGCAGCCAAGCGCTTACAGAAGGTTGAGGGGATAGCTCACGATCAGCCGGTTCTCATCGAACGCGTTGGTGCTGAAGTCACGGCGCATGGTGGAGTTTCGCCATTTCAACGACAGGTCCTTGAAGGTGCCGGCCTGGATCACGTAGGCCAGTTCGGTCTCCCGGGCCCATTCCTTGCCGTCATCCACACGGCCCGCTGTGACGTTGTCACCTTTGATATAGCGGTTCATCAGGGTCAGCCCCGGTATGCCGACAGTGGCAAAGTTGAAGTCATGGCGAACCTGCCACGAGCGCTCCTTGGCATTGTCGAAGCTTGAGTTGTAGCTGTCGTTGGCCAGGGTGCCGCCGCTGGTGCCGTTGACCCGCATCCAGGCGTTGTCGCCGCTGACCTTCTGCAGGCCGACGTAGAAGGTATGGCCTTGGTAGCGTGCCGAGAGCATGGCCGAGGCGGTGCGGTTGTCCAGCTTGCCGGCGCGCTCGGAGCCATCTTCCTTGCCGATGAAGTAGCCCAGGTTGGCACCCAGGGTCCAGTCGCCCAGCGGCTGGCTGTGCACCAGGTTGAGGTACTGCTGGCGGTAGATGTCCTTGAGCTGTGCATCCCACAGGCCGATCATCGTGCGCTTGTCGTTGAAGGTGTACTCACCACCGGCGAAGTTGAAGCGGTCAGAGGTGATGGCGGCGCGGCCGGTGAGCGACATGTCGTCCATGCTCGCATCGTTGCGCGGGCTGTTGCCGCGGAACTGCCCGGCGTACAGGGTCAGCCCAGCGATTTCCTTCGAGGTCAGTTGGCCGCCACGGAAGGTCTGGGGCAACGAGCGACCATCGTCCGAGCGCAGGATCGGTAGCACCGGCATCCACTCACCGACTTTCAGTTCGGTCTGGGACAGCTTGGCCTTAAGCGCTACGCCAAGCCTGCCGAAGTCGTCGGCCGGGCGGCCGTCATCGTGCACCGGCAGCAGCTGAGTGTTGGTGGTACCCCTGCCACCGTCGAGCTTGACCGAGTACAGCCCCAGTACATCCACACCGAAGCCGACGGTGCCCTGAGTGAAGCCGGAGCGGGCATCCAGAATGAAGCTTTGCGTCCATTCCTCGGCCTTGCCCTGAGCATGTGCCGGGTCGACGAAGTTGCGGTTGATGTAGAAGTTGCGCAGGTTGAGCGTGGCCTTGGCGTCCTCCATGAACGCCCCTTCGGCGGCGTACAGAGGGAAAGCGCAGGACATGGCCAACAGGCCGGGCAGCAGCTGGCGTGCGGGTGGCAAAGTGCTCATGTGTCGTGGATCTCTTGTTTTTATGGGCGAATCGGTGCCTTGCAGGCGCAGGCCGGCTGAGGCGGTCGGTATTCCGTAAACCGGGGCAACGTTGCGTGGGGAAGATGGTGCGGGGTGGTGCGGGGGAGAGGCAATTCGCCGCAGACGGAATGGGGCGATAATCGAACGGAATGTTCCAGTTAGTTAATTGTTTTACGCAAGCGCGGCGGGCGCCACGCCTGCGTAAAACAATGGCGTCAGCCTTGGGGCGTTTGCACCGCCGCTTGCTGGTTGGCCTGGCCGGTGCGCTCATACCAACCGCCGCCCAGCGCCTTGTACAGGTTGACCTCGCTGGTCAGCTGCGAAAGGCGGTCACCGATCAGCGCTTGCTGGGCACTGAACAGGGTGCGTTGAGCATCGAGGTAGGTCAGGTTGCTGTCGATGCCGATGCGGTAGCGACGCTCGGCCAGGCGGTAGTAATCCTGGTTGGCCTGCACCAGGTCACGTTGCGCCTGCAGCTGCTCTTCGAAGGTCTTGCGCGCCGCTAGGCCATCAGAGACTTCCTGGAAGGCGGTCTGGATGGTCTTTTCGTACTTGGCGACGTTGATGTCCTTCTGGATCTTCGAGTAATCCAGGCTGGCCCGGAGGCTGCCGGCGTTGAAGATCGGCAGGTTGATCTGCGGCTGGAACAACCAGGTACCCGAACCGCCCTTGAACAGCCCGCCCATGTCAGGGCTGAGCGTGCCCGCGTTGGCGGTCAGGCTGATGCTCGGGAAGAACGCAGCCCGCGCGGCGCCGATGTTGGCGTTGGCGGCCTTGAGCAGGTGCTCGGCCTCCTGGATGTCCGGGCGCCGCTGCAGCAGGTCCGAAGGCAGGCCAGCCGGCACGTCGGCCAACTGATCGGCATCCAGCTTGAGCGGCTCAGGCAGGTTGTTCGGGATACCGGTGCCCAGCAGCACGGTGAGGCTGTTCACATCCTGGGCAACCAGGCGCTGGTACTGGGAATACTTCACCCGCGCGCCCTCGACGGCGGTGCGTGCCTGGCTCAGGTCCAGTGCCGATGCCACGCCCACTTCGTTGCTGCGACGCGTGAGGTTGAAGCTTTCCTGGTAGTTCTTGAGGGTATCCTCAGTCAGCTTGAACAGGGCCTGGTCGGCCTGCCAGGTGTAGTAGGCATTGGCCACGCTGGCCACCAGGCTGATCTGCGTGGAGCGGCGTGCCTGCTCGCTGGACAAGTACGTTTCCAGAGCCTGTTCGGAAAGGCTGCGAACACGGCCGAACAGGTCCAGTTCGTAGGCGCTCACACCCAGCGTGGCCGAGTACTGGCTGGTGATGGCCGACTGACCCGTCTGCGACATGTTGGCCGGCACGCGCTGGCGGTTACCGCTGCCGGTGGCCGACACCGCAGGGAACAGGTCGGCGCGCTGGATGCGGTATTGCGCACGGTAGGCGTCGATGTTCAGGGCTGCCACACGCAGGTCGCGGTTGTTCACCAGCGCGGTCTGGATCAACTGCTGCAGCGCTGGGTCGTTGAAGAACTGACGCCAGCCTTGTTCGGCGGCGGCAACGTTGGCCGACTGGGTTGGCGAGTACGCCGGACCTTGTGGCCACTGGGCAGCCACCGGCGCTTCCGGGGTTTTGTAATCGGGGATAAGCGAGCAGCCGCCAAGCACGAGAGCGGTAACTGCCAGGGACAACAAAGACTTGGTCATTGCCCAGCCTCATAACGTGGGGTTTCAGGGGTATCGTCCTTTTTCGGCTCTTTGCTGCCGAACAGCGACGACACTGCGACGAAGAATAGCGGTACCCAGAAGATTGCCAGTACGGTGGCGCTGATCATGCCGCCGATCACGCCAGTACCGATGGCGTGCTGGCTGCCGGCCCCGGCGCCGCTGGCGATGGTCAACGGTACCACGCCCAGAATGAACGCCAGCGAGGTCATGATGATCGGGCGCAGACGCATGCGGCAGGCCTCGATGGCTGCGTCATACAGGCTGCGGCCCTGTTCGTGCAGTTCCTTGGCGAACTCGACGATCAGAATGGCGTTTTTCGCCGCCAGACCGATGGTGGTCAACAGGCCCACCAGGAAGTACACGTCGTTGGACAGCCCGCGCAGGCTGGTGGCGATCAGCGCACCGATGATACCCAGCGGCACCACCAGCACCACCGCGATAGGGATCGACCAGCTTTCGTACAGCGCTGCCAGGCACAGGAACACGAACAGTACCGAGAGGGCGAACAAGGCCGGCATCTGCGAACCGGACAGTTTTTCCTCGTAGGACATGCCGGTCCAGGCGAAGCCGACACCGCTTGGCAGCTCGCCGGCAATCCGCTCGACCTCGGCCATGGCCTCACCCGTGCTGTAGCCAGGGGCCGGGGCACCGAGGATCTCCATGGCCTCTACACCGTTGTAGCGCGACAGCTTGGGCGAACCGTAGGTCCATTCACCCTTGGCGAACGAGGAGAACGGCACCATTTCGCCTGCGCCATTGCGCACGTACCACTTCTGCAGGTCTTCCGGGCTCATGCGGGCATTCGCCTCACCCTGGATGTACACCTTCTTGACCCGGCCGCGGTCGATGAAGTCGTTGACGTAGCTGGCGCCCAAGGCAATCGACAGGGTGTTGTTGATGTCGGAGATGGTCACGCCCAGGGCGCTGGCACGTTCGTCATCGATGGTCAGCTGGTACTGCGGCTCATCGTTCAGGCCGTTGGGGCGCACGCCGGCGAGGATCTTGCTTTGCGACGCCTTGGCCAGGAACTGGTTACGCGCCTCCATCAGCTTGGCGTGGCCGACGCCACCACGGTCCTGCAGGAACACGTCG
Organism: Pseudomonas sp. S60; assembly: GCF_016647865.1. Taxonomy (NCBI): domain Bacteria; kingdom Pseudomonadati; phylum Pseudomonadota; class Gammaproteobacteria; order Pseudomonadales; family Pseudomonadaceae; genus Pseudomonas; species Pseudomonas sp. S60. Next base: position 40,289 of record NZ_JACVVH010000026.1, read on the forward strand.
AAGCCGGTGGCGTTACCCAGCTCGAGCACGGCAGGCGGGGCGAAGGCGAACACCATCGCGTCACGGAAGCTGAAGAAGTGCTGCTGGGCACGCTGGGCCAGGCCGAACACGCTGTTTTCGGCCGAACGCTCACCCCACGGCTTGAGCATGATGAACGCCATGCCCGAGCTCTGGCCACGGCCGGCAAAGTTGAAGCCGTTGACGGTGAACACCGACGAGACCGTGTCGGCTTCGTCCTTGAGCAGGTACTCGCGCATCTGGTCGACCACCGCCTGGGTGCGCTCGGCACTGGAACCGGCCGGGGTCTGTACCTGGGCAAACAGTACACCCTGGTCTTCTTCAGGCAGGAACGCCGTTGGAATGCGCGTGAACAGCCAGATCATGCCCACCACGATGAGCACATAGGCCAGCAGGAACGGGATCTTGTTGCGCAGGATGGTGCCCACGCTGCGCTCGTAACCGTTCACGCTGCGGTCGAAGTTGCGGTTGAACCAGCCGAAGAAGCCACCTTTGGCCACGTGGTGCTCGCCCTTTTTCAGCGGCTTCAGCATGGTGGCGCACAGGGCCGGGGTGAACACCAGCGCCACCAGCACCGACAGGCCCATGGCCGAGACGATGGTGATGGAGAACTGCCGGTAGATCACCCCGGTGGAGCCGCCGAAGAAGGCCATGGGCAGCAGTACCGCCGACAGCACCAGGGCGATACCCACCAGGGCCCCCTGGATCTGCTCCATCGAACGCTTGGTCGCCTCCTTGGGCGGCAAGCCTTCCTCGGACATGACCCGCTCGACGTTCTCGACCACGACGATGGCGTCGTCCACCAGCAGACCGATGGCCAGCACCATGGCGAACATGGTCAAGGTGTTGATGCTGAACCCCGCTGCGGCAAGGATGCCGAAGGTGCCCAGCAACACCACCGGTACCGTCATGGTAGTGATGATGGTGGCGCGGAAGTTCTGCAGGAACAGGTACATCACCAGGAACACCAGAACCACGGCTTCGATCAGGGTGTGGATAACCCCGCTGATCGATTCGGTGACCACCGGCGTGGTGTCATACGGGAATACGGCCTTGACCCCCGGCGGGAAGAACGGCTCCAGGTCGGCAATGGTCTGGCGCAGCGCCTTGGCAGTGTCCAGGGCGTTGGCACCGGTGGCCAGCTTGACCGCAAGGCCCGACGCCGGCTTGCCGTTGAACTGGGCACTGACGGCGTAGTTTTCACCACCCAGGCCAACGTCTGCGACGTCGCCCAGGCGTACTTGGGAGCCGTCGCTGTTGACCTTGAGCAGAATCTTCTTGAACTGCTCGGCGGTTTGCAGGCGGGTCTTGCCGATGATGGTGGCGTTGAGCTGGGTACCCGGCATGGCCGGCAGGCCGCCGAGTTGGCCGGAGGAAACCTGCACGTTCTGCGCGGCCACGGCGGTTTTAACGTCCACCGGGGTCAGCTGGAACTTGTTCAGCTTGGCCGGATCCAGCCAGATACGCATGGCGTACTGGGCGCCGAACACCTGGAAGTCGCCCACACCTGCGGTACGCGAGATCGGGTCCTGCATGTTGGAGACGATGTAGTTGGCCAGGTCGTCCTTGGTCATGCTGCCGTCTTCGGACACCAGGCCGATCACCAGCAGGAAGTTCTTCACTGCCTTGGTGACGCGGATACCCTGCTGCTGCACTTCCTGCGGCAACAGGGGCGTGGCCAGGTTCAGCTTGTTCTGAACCTGAACCTGCGCGGTGTCAGCGTTGGTGCCCTGTTCGAAGGTGGCGGTGATGGTCATGCTGCCGTCTGAGTTGCTTTCAGACGACACGTACCGCAGGTTGTCGATACCGTTGAGCTGCTGCTCGATCACCTGCACCACGGTGTCCTGCACGGTCTGCGCCGAGGCGCCCGGGTAGGTCACGGCGATGGCGATGGCCGGTGGCGCAATGCTGGGGTACTGGTTGATCGGCAGCTTCAGGATCGACAGGGCGCCGACCAGCATGATCACCAAGGCGATCACCCAGGCGAAGATCGGGCGATCAATAAAGAACTTCGACATGGTTTACTCCGCTTTGGCGTCAGCTGGCGCTGCGTTGCCCTGTTCAGGGCTACCCGGCTTCTTGACGTTGGTGGCGTCGCTGACCTTGACCTCGACGCCAGGGCGCACGTACTGCAGGCCTTCGGTGATCAGGCGGTCGCCCGGGTTCAGGCCTTCCTCGATCAGCCAGTCGCTGCCCAGGGTACGGTTGGCCTTGAGCTGGCGCAGCTCGACCTTGTTGTCCTTGCCGACCACCAGCGCTGTAGGTGCGCCCTTGAGGTCGCGGGTTACACCCTGCTGCGGGGCGAGGATGGCATTGGCGTTGACGCCGGCCTTGAGCCGCGCGTGCACGAACATGCCTGGCAGCAGCGTGTGGTCAGGGTTGGCGAAGATGGCGCGCAGGGTGACCGAGCCGGTGGTTTCGTCCACGGCCACTTCCGAGAATTCCAGGCGGCCTTCCTGCTTGAACAGGCTGCCGTCCTCCAGCACCAGTTGCACCGAGGCGGCGTTATCGCCGGCCTTCTGCAGTTGGCCGCTTTCAAGGTCACGGCGCAATTTGAGCAGTTCGGCAGTGGACTGGGTGACGTCGACGTAGATCGGGTCCAGTTGCTGGATGGTGGCCATGGCGTTGGTCTGGCCATTGTTCACCAGCGCGCCCTCGGTCACCGCAGAACGGCCGATACGGCCGCTGATCGGTGCCATGACCTTGGTGTAGCGCAGGTCGATCTGGGCGCTCTTGAGCGACGCTTCTGCCTGCAGGCGCTTGGCGTTGGCGTCATCGTATTCCTGCCGGGAAACCGCCTGTTCATCGATCAGCTGCTTGTAGCGATCGGCCAGCGAGCGGGTTGCCTGAAGGTCGGCCTGGGCATTGGCCAGGTTCGCCTCGTACACCGCAGGGTCGATCTGGTACAGCTGCTGGCCCTGCTTCACCTCGCTGCCTTCCTTGAACAGGCGCTTGAGGATGATGCCATTGACCTGCGGGCGCACTTCGGCAACCCGGTAGGCGGTGGTGCGACCCGGCAGCTCGGTGGTCAAGGTGAAAGCCTGGGGCTGAAGGGTGACGACGCCGACCTGAGGAGCCTGCGCTGCGGGCGCTGACGCTTCTTCTTTCTTGCAGCCACTGAGCAGGGTTGCCAGGGCGACGGCGGAAACCAGAGCGGTAACGGCTGGCTTGAATTGCATGAGTATCCTCGGGGCGCTGGAGCAGGGAGACGCTCAAGAGTAGTGGAAGAGTCTTGATCCGGATAACAGGTTACCCGGTGGATAAATAGCTTGCTAAGGAATATACTTACATTCATGGTTGTTTGTAAATACCGCTGAGTTGTACTCCGTTACCACTACAGCCCTTGATTAGCTTGATCCGTGAGGCCCCCAGCAGAGGTGCCCCGGAGCCTTCCCGCACGCAGTCTCACGTGTGGGCCAGATGAGGTTGTACTGCCATGGTCCGTCGAACCAAAGAGGAAGCCCAGGAAACTCGCGCCCAGATCATCGAGGCAGCGGAAAAGGCTTTCTACAAGCGCGGGGTCGCGCGAACCACCCTCGCCGACATCGCCGAACTGGCGGGTGTGACGCGCGGGGCGATCTACTGGCACTTCAATAATAAAGCCGAACTGGTGCAGGCGTTGCTCGATAGCCTGCACGAAACCCATGACCATCTTGCACGCGCCAGTGAGAGCGAAGACGAAATGGACCCGCTCGACTGCATGCGCAAGCTGTTGCTGCAGGTGTTCAACGAGCTGGTGCTCGACGCCAGAACCCGGCGTATCAATGAGATTCTGCATCACAAGTGCGAGTTCACCGATGATATGTGCGAAATCCGCCAGCAGCGCCAGGCGGCGGTACTGGATTGCCATAAAGGCATCACCCTGGCCCTTGCCAATGCCGTGCGCCGTGGCCAACTGCCCGAAGGGTTGGACGTGGAGCGCGGGGCGGCTGCGATGTTTTCTTACATCGACGGCCTGATCCGGCGCTGGCTGCTGCTACCCGAAAGCGTGGACTTGCTTGGCGACGGTGAAAAATGGGTTGATGCCGGGCTGGATATGCTGCGCTTGAGCCCGGCGATGCGCAAATAACACTTTGTTAAGGTTTGTGAGGGCATATTTCCCCCTGCTCTCGTGATGGCTGCTAGTGACCGCGTAATTGACGGTCCGGCAGCGCCACCGCTACCAGCACCCCCACCAGCCCGACGACTGCGCTGCCCATCAACAGGTGGCGGAACGTGGTCAGCAAGCGTGCCTGGGTGTGCGGGTCTACCTGACCGGCCTTGAGGCTGCCCAGCAGCGGATTGTCCAGCAGTGCGAAACCGCCCTGGTGCAGCAGGGCGAGCAGCAGGCTGGACATGCACGCCACACCCATGGCGCCCCCAAGCGAGCGGAACAGGTTGGTGGTGCTGGTTGCCACGCCGATGTCCCGACTATCTACCGCACTTTGCGTACCCACCAGCGAAGTCGGAAATTGCAGCCCGCAGGCGATACCGGTGATCAGCATGAACAGCGCACTCAACAGCCCCGCCTGGGGTGGGGTCAGCGCCATGGCGAAGATGGCGCACGGCATCATCAGTGCGCCGGCAAGAATCTGCGGCTTGTAGCGCCCGGTCAGGGAGGTCAGGCGCCCGCCGGTAAATGCACCGATGGGCAAGCCCATGGCCAGGGGCAGCAGGTGCAGGGCCGCACTGTCGGCGCCACTGCCGGTGATGCCCTGGTAGCGCAGGGGCATGAGCATGGTCAGTGAAATGGACTGGAAGCTGGCGAAAAAGATCACCGCCCAGCACAGCACCGCCACCCGGTTGCCGAACAGCGCCAGGGGCAGCAATGGCTCGGCGCAGCGGCGTTCATGGGCTACGAACAGGGCCAGGCCCATTACCGCACAGGCGAACAGTGTCAGCACGGCGGGGTCGGCCCAGGCGTGGCCTTGCCCGACCAGGGTTATGCCCAGCAACAGGCTGCCCAGGCCGAGGATCAGCAGCACGGCGCCCAGGTAGTCCACCTGAGCCTGGCGGTGCTGCACCGGCATGCCAGCCAGTGCCCGGTGGATCGCCCAGAGCGCCACCGCCCCCAGTGGCAGGTTGATCCAGAACACCCAGCGCCATGACAGGTATTCGGTCAGCCAGCCGCCCAGCACTGGCCCGGCGACGCTGGCGACCGCGTACATGCTGCTGAAATACCCCTGGTAGCGGCCACGCTCGCGCGGTGGCACGAAATCGCCGATGATCGCCTGGCTTACCGACACCATGCCGCCGGCGCCAACCCCTTGCAGTACCCTGGCCAGTACCAGTTGCTGCATGTCCTGGGCCAGGGCGCAGGCGATCGAGGCCAGGGTGAACAGGCTGATGCCGGTCAGGATCATGCGCCTGCGCCCGTACAGGTCTCCGAGCTTGCCATAGATCGGCACCGCGACGGTCATCGCCACCATGTACCCCGAGATGACCCAGGCCAGCAGGCCGACGTCGTCGAACTGGGCAGAGATGGCCGGGAGCGACACGGCCACGATGGTCTGGTCCAGTGCGCCCAGGAAAATGGCCAGCATCAGGGCGGTGAGCACGTTGCGCAAAGCGGCAGGGGGGAGGGCGGCGGTCACGAATTTACCTTGTCTGTCGATGGCAGGCTTCGACACGCAGTGGTGCGTTGAAGGACGCTGAATTGTAACCCGACTTAGGTAGCTTCCTATGTACTATCAGCATCGCCTATGCAAGATCGGCATTGGCGCATTCATCCAGTGCACCATGGCCGCGTGATATCGTTGGTATGCCAGAAGCCCCAGAGGCCGCGTATTGCACCAGCTTGGTGCGTTATTGCAGGTCATCGCCGAGGTCCCTGGCTCCCGCACCTATTATTCCTCTGCCTGCATGTCGAACATGGCCTTGCGCTGATGGCAAGGTTCGATACAGGTCAGGCAAACCCGATTCAGGGGTCTGTAGTTACCGTTCAAATTTCTTCAATAGTGGAGTGATCATGCCCAAGGCTTCCCATCAAGATCTGCGTTTTGCCTTCCGCGAGCTGCTCGCTTCAGGTTCTTGCTACCACACCGCTTCGGTGTTCGACCCCATGTCGGCGCGCATTGCCTCTGACCTGGGCTTTGAGGTGGGCATTCTGGGTGGTTCGGTTGCCTCGCTGCAGGTGCTGGCTGCACCTGACTTTGCCCTGATCACCCTGAGCGAATTCGTCGAGCAGGCCACCCGCATTGGCCGGGTGGCGCAGCTGCCGGTGCTGGCCGACGCGGACCACGGCTATGGCAACGCGTTGAATGTGATGCGTACCGTGATCGAGCTGGAGCGGGCAGGGGTTGCCGCGCTCACCATCGAGGACACGCTGCTGCCCGCGCAGTTCGGGCGCAAATCCACCGACCTGATTTCGGTCGAAGAAGGGGTGGGCAAAATTCGTGCGGCCGTGGAGGCGCGCGTTGACGCGTCGCTGTCGATCATCGCCCGCACCAATGCCGGGGTGCTCAGCACTGAAGAAATCATCGTGCGTACCCAGAGCTACCAGAAGGCCGGTGCCGATGGCATCTGCATGGTGGGGGTAAAGGACTTCGAGCAGCTGGAGCAGATTGCCAGCCACCTGACGGTGCCGCTGATGCTGGTCACCTACGGCAACCCCAACCTGCGCGATGACGAGCGCCTGGCGCGCCTGGGCGTGCGCATCGTGGTCGATGGCCATGCCGCCTACTTCGCGTCGATCAAGGCCACCTACGACTGCCTGCGCCTGCAGCGCGGCCAGCAGAACAAATCGGAAAACCTCAGCGCCACCGAGCTCTCGCACACCTACACCCAGCCTGAGGACTACATCCGCTGGGCCAAGGAGTACATGAGCGTCGAGGAGTGACCTTGCGCCGCTGGCGCGGGGTCAGAGGTCTGCGTCCCACGCCGGCTCGTCCTTGAAGCGCTGCGCAAGAAAATCCAGCATGCTGCGCAGCGTTGCGGGCATGTGCTTGCGCGAGGTGTAGACCGCATTCAGGCTCAGCTCCCGTGGCTTGGCCTTGGGCACCAGGCGAATCAGCTGCCCGTTGCGCAAGGCATCGGCAGCCTGATAGGTGGGCAGCATGGCGATGCCTGCACCGGCAAGTGTGGCCTTCTGCAGCGTCATTGCCTCATTCGCGCTGATATTGCCCGACACGGGTATGGCCACCTGCTGCCCGCCCACCTCGAAATGCCACAGGCCATGGCCGAAGTAGGCATGGGTTAGGCAGTTGTGGCGGGTAAGGTCTTCGACGCGCTGGGGCGCGCCGTGCTCACTGAGGTAGGACGGTGCGGCGCAGATCACCGACCGGCACACGCTGAGCCTGCGGGCAATCAGGTTGGGGTCCAGATCATTGCTGGTGCGTATCGCCAGGTCGATGCGTTCGTCCACCAGGTTGACGGTGCGGTCGAGCATCTGCAACTCCACGTTCACCCCTGGGTAGCGGCGCACGTAATCGGCCACTGCATCGGCCAGCTGAGCCTGGCCAAACGAGGTGCTCACGCTGATGCGCAGCGCACCGCGTGGCGCGTCATCGGGCTGCTGCACGGCGCTTTGCAGGTCTGTGGCCATGGCCAGCATCTGCCGGCAGCGTGGCAGCACCTCCTCGCCGGCGGCGGTAAGGCTCAGCTTGCGCGTGGTGCGCTGCATGAGCCGCGCGCCCACCCAGGCTTCCAGCTCTGCCAGGTAGCGTGACACTACCGGCCGCGACAGTTGCAGATGATCGGCCGCCGCTGATTGGCTACCCAGGTCGACCACGGTGACGAAAACGCGCATTGCGGTAAGGCGGTCCATGATTTGCTCGATTCCAGAAACAAACTATGTCGCAGGATCGCATTTTTTGTACTGGTTACGGCAACTATGCTGTTGGGCATTGCCAATCTGAAAGGTTTCCCCGATGCCCCTTCTCAACCCCTTGCGCGTGATGCTTGTGGCCTGCCTGGCGCTGGCCGGGCAGGCACTGGCTGCAGCCCCTTTGCAGGTGGACGTCTACAACCCCGGCGAGCAGGCCATCTTCCCGGTGAGTTCGGTTATCGTCAGCGGCGAGCACGATGCCGTGCTGGTGGACGCCCAGTTCGGCAAGGCCCAGGCCGAGCAACTGGTGCAGCGCCTGCGCACAAGTGGCAAGCGCCTGACCGCCATCTACATCAGCCATGGCGACCCCGACTACTACTTTGGCCTCGACACGCTGACCCGGGCCTTCCCGCAGGCCAAGGTGCTGGCATCGGCGCCGACCGTGGCGCATATCCGCCAGACCATGGCTGCCAAGCTGGCCTACTGGGGGCCACAAATGGGCGCGGACAAACCTGCAAAGCTGATCGTGCCGCAGGTGCTGGCAGGTGATCGCCTGATGCTGGAAGGCCAGGCCCTGGAGGTGCGCGGCCTGGGCGGGCCGCAACCGGACCGCAGTTACGTCTGGATACCTTCGATCAAGGCCGTGGTGGGCGGGGTGGTGGTGTCTGAAAACATCCATGTGTGGATGGCTGATACCCAATCGGCGCAGTCCCACCAGGCCTGGCTGGCGACCCTGGCCGCTATCGAGGCGCTGGCGCCCGAAACGGTTGTGCCCGGCCACTACCTGGGCACCGGCAGCCGGTCACTGGCAGCTGTGCGCTTCACTGCAGACTACATACGTGACTTCGATGCCGAAACGGCCAAGGCCCACGATGCTGCGCAACTGATCGACGCCATGAAACAGCGTTACCCGGGGCTGGCCGACGAGAGTTCGCTGGCGCTCAGTGCCAAGGTCGCCAAAGGCGAGATGACGTGGTAACCCGAACTTACTGAAGGAGCATGACCCATGAGCAACATTGCAATCATCGGTGCGACTGGCCGTGCCGGCAGCCAGTTGGTGGCGGAAGCCTTGCGCCGTGGCCACAGTGTGTTGGCCATCGCGCGAAACCCATCGGCCTTGCAGGGCCGTGAAGGAGTCACGGTGCAGGCGCTGGACGTGAACGACAGTGCTGCGTTGCAGGCAGCGCTGACGGGCGTGGACGCGGTGCTCAGCGCTGCACACTTTGCCAGTATCGAACCCGAGGCCATCATTCAGCCGGTCAAGCGCGCAGGTGTGAAGCGGCTGTTGGTGGTGGGTGGCGCCGGTAGCCTGCTGTTGCCTTCCGGGCAGCGGGTAATCGACAGCCCGGATTTCCCGGAAGCCTACAAGGCCGAGGCCAGTGGTGGGGTGCGGTTTCTTGAGGCGTTGCAGCAGGAAACCGACCTTGACTGGACCTTTTTGTCGCCCTCGGCCGAGTTCGTCGAAGGCGAACGTAGCGGGCACTACGTGCTCGGCAAGGACCACTTGCTGATCGGGGCCGACGGCAAAAGCTGGATTACCTTTGCCGATTATGCAATTGCCTTGCTCGATGAACTGGATACCCCCCGGCATTCGCGTCAGCGCTTCACGGCCGGGTATTGATCCGCAGGGTCAGTGCTGGCACAGGCCTGCAGCCACGCCAGCAACTCGACCAACCCAGGTGCCAGGCCCTTGGCCTGGCTGACCAGGTAATAGCCCTTGCCGGTCATCACCCTCAAGGCGAACGGCGTACACAGGCGCCCTGCGCGCAGGTCTTCGCCGATCAGCGCCCAGTCACCGATGGCAACGCCCGTGCCTTGCGTAGCCATGGCCATGGCCATGTCCAGCGTCTCGAAATGCTGTTTGTGCCCTCGACCGCTCAGGGTCACCCCGGCGGCCTGCAGCCAGGCATGCCAGTCCCGCTCGTCCCGCGACGGATGCAGCAGCATGTGCTCGCCCAGGTCCTGGGGCTGCAACAAAAGGGGTAGGCCTTCGCGTAGCGACGGCGCGCAGACCGGGGTGAGTTGCTCATCGAACAGCTTGTACGCCCGCAGCCCCTGGGGCGGTGCAGCGCCATAGACCACTGCGGCATCGAAGCCTTCCCGGTGCAGGTCCACGCCATGCTGCACGGTGGTGGTCAGTTCCACCGGCACCTCCGGGCGCAGGGCCTGCCATTGCATCAGGCGCGGCAGCAACCAGCGCATCACACAGGTCGGCGCCTTGAGTTGCAGGGTGCTGCTGTGCCCAGCCACCTCACGTACACCCTGCTCGATGAGGGTAAACACCTGCTGTACCCGAGGCAGCCAGTCGAGGCCTTCGCGGGTCAGGCTCAGGCCTCTGGCCTGGCGCTGGAACAGCGGGTAACCCAGGTGTGCTTCCAGGGCCGCGATCTGGCGGCTCACAGCCCCTTGGGTGATATGCAGCTGCTGGCCAGCGCGGGTGAAATTGCAGTGCTGGGCAGTGACCAGAAACGTGTGCAGTGCAGGCAGGGGAGGTAAGCGATTCATAGGAAGCAGCCATGATTTCAGGACATGGCAAGTATGTGTATTTTTGCATTGTGCGGGTAGGCCATCGTTGCGTCCAATAAGCCCTTGTCCGAAGCAAGAACAGGGTGGAAGCGCATGGCAACTTGTGGCGAAGTGTTGGTGAAGTGGCTCGAAGCTTATGGCGTGGATCATGTTTTTGGCATTCCCGGTGTGCATACCGTCGAGCTGTACCGTGGCCTGGCGGGTGCTGCCATCACGCACATTACGCCACGCCATGAGCAAGGCGCAGGCTTCATGGCCGACGGGTATGCACGTACCCGGGGACAACCTGGGGTGTGTTTCATCATCACCGGGCCAGGCATGACCAATATCATCACGGCCATGGGCCAGGCCTATGCGGACTCCATCCCGATGCTGGTCATTTCCAGTGTGCAGGCCCGCAACCAACTGGGCGGTGGCCGTGGCAAGCTGCACGAGTTGCCCGATCAGGGCGCACTGGTCGCGGGCGTGGCTGCGTTTTCCCACACCTTGATGAGTGCGGGCGAGCTGCCCGCGGTGCTGGCGCGGGCGTTTGCGGTGTTCGAGGGCGCGCGGCCACGCCCTGTTCACATCGAGATCCCCTTGGACGTGCTGGTCGAGCCTGCCGACCACTTGCTGCCGGCAAGGCCGGTGCGTACCCACAGGGCGGGCCCCGCGCTACAGCCCTTGCACCAGATGGCCGAGCGCCTGGCAGTGGCCAAGCGGCCGCTGCTGCTGGTAGGGGGCGGTGCCCTGGCGGCCAGTGAGGCGCTGGTGCGGTTGGCCGAGCATTTGCAGGCGCCCGTGGCCTTGACCATCAACGCCAAGGGCCTGTTGCCTGCGGCCCACCCGCTGCTGATCGGTTCGACACAGTCGCTGCAGGCCACCCGTGCACTGGTGGCGGAGGCCGATGTAGTGCTTGCCATTGGCACCGAGCTTGGCGAAACCGATTACGACGTGACCTTCCAGGGAGGCTTCGAAATCCCAGGCAGTCTGCTGCGCATTGATATCGACCCTGATCAGACCGTGCGTAACTACATGCCAGCGCTTGCCCTGGTGGCAGACGCCAGGTTGGCCCTGGAGGGGCTGATCGCTGCCCTGCGTGGCCGGCAGCCGGTGTACCAGGCGGGGTGGGGTGCTGGCCGGGTGGCAGCACTGCGCATGGCCGTGGCTCGGCAATGGGACCAGGCTACCTTGAGCCAGACGCGCTTGCTGACAGCCACGCTGCAAAGCTTGCCGGACGCCATTCTGGTGGGCGATTCGACCCAGCCGGTGTACACCGGCAATTTCACCTTGGACATGGACCGACCACGGCGCTGGTTCAATGCATCGACCGGCTACGGCACCCTGGGTTATGCACTGCCTGCCGCGATGGGGGCGTGGCTGGGTAGTGCGGTCAAAAGCCAAGACCGCGCGCCAGCGGTGTGCCTGATTGGCGACGGCGGGTTGCAGTTCACCTTGCCGGAGCTGGCCAGTGCGGTGCAGGCACAGGTGCCGCTGATCGTGCTGTTGTGGAATAACCAGGGCTATGAAGAGATCAAGAAGTACATGGTCAACCGGGCCATCGAGCCGGTCGGGGTAGACATTCATACCCCCGACTTCGTCGCCGTGGCACAGGCGCTGGGGGCGGCGGCTGAACACGTGGCCGATGTGTCGCAATTGCACACAGCGCTGGCCCAGGCGGCCAGACGCAGCGGCCCGACGCTGCTGCACATCGACCAGCAGCAGTGGCAGCAGGCTGTGCCAGGCTGAAGGCCGGCGTGCCTAGCCGGCACTGGAGCGCAGGCGTGCCACGTCACGGATCGGTGGCGCGCCATACAACCGGCTGTATTCGCGGCTGAACTGCGAGGGGCTTTCATAACCCACCCGATAGGCCGCCACGGCGGCTTCCAGCCCGTCATTGAGCATGAGCCTGCGGGCCTCCTGCAGGCGCAGCTGCTTCTGGTACTGCAGCGGGCTCATGGAGGTCACTGCCTTGAAGCGGTGGTGCAAGGTGGAGATGCTGAGGTTGACCTCGCGGGCCAGGTCCTCGATGCGCAGCGGCAGCTGGAAGTTTTCATTGAGCCAGCTGATTGCCTGGCACACCCGGTGGGTCTGGCTGTTGGCCAGGGCGATTTCGTACAGCCGATAGCCTTGGGGCCCGCGCAGTAAACGGTACAGGATTTCCCGGCGAAACAGCGGCGCCAGCATGCCGATATCCCGTGGGCTGTCCAGCAGGCGGATCAGCCGCAACAAGGCATCGAGCAATGCAGCGTCGGTCTTTTCCACATACAAACCCCGCCCCGAGGGCCGGTTAGGCACCAGCATCGGCCCGCTTTCGGCGATCAGCTGGCTGATCTCGGCAGGGTCCAGGTCCATGCGCAGGCCCAGGCTGGGGTTCTGCGGGCTGGCATCGAGCTTTACCGCACTGAGCGGCAAGGTCACCGACACCACCATGTAGTGCAGCGGGTCGTAGGCATATTGCTCGTCGCCCAGAAACAGGCTTTTGCTGCCTTGCGCCAGGATGCACAGCGCAGGTTGGGCCAGCGTGGGCACCGAGCGGACGTTCTCGGTGTAGCGCACCAGGTACAGGTTGTCGATGGCCGAGGCGGGCCCGTGGGGATCGCCGGCATGGCGGCCGATCAGCGCGGCCAGCTCCTGGCGATGGGTTTCCAGATGCGGGTCTAGGGGCGGGGCGGTGGTCATGGTGGCGTTCCTCTGCTGACCGACGCAGCATAGGTTTGGGCAACACATGAAGCTAGTCGAATACTGCACGCCGATTGCCTGATCCTGCCGCGCGGCAGGATCAGGCAATCGGCGTGCAGTATTGGCCTAACGTGAACGGCCGGTGGCGCTCTAACCTTGCCAGCCTGGCTTACCCGACCGCCGCTTCAGGGAGATGGTGCAATGACGCTCAAACAACCGGTCACCCACCTTGCTTTCATCCGCGCCAGTAACGGCCGCTCGGCCGAGCTGGGCGCCCGCTTGCGTGACTTGCTCGAACCTTCACTGGGCGCCCCGGGTTGCCTAAGCTTTACCGTGCAGCGCTCCCAGGCCGATGCCGACCTGTGGTTACTCAGCGGCAGCTGGCAGGACCAGCAGGCGATGAACGGCTACTTCGCCTCGCCTACCCTGCAGGTGTTCGGTGAGCTGGTGCAGGCCGAAGTGGTCAGCAGCCTCGACCTGCACACCTTTGGCTGACCGGTGGCACGCGACAGCCGCGTTGCCGGGCTGCTTGGCGTAACATGACGGCTCTTTCAACCACGCGGAAAGCACTATGGCACGTAGGGAGTTTGCACAGTTCGAGGCGGTTTCGGCGATGGTGCCGGTGGACGGCGGGGGCTACCACGCGGCCATCGCGGTGAAGGCGCTGGGCATGGGCGGCGCACCGCGCTTCCACAAGGTGCTGGAGGGGCAGGTATTCAAGGGCGCCGTGGCTGCCGATGAAGCGGCCACGGCCCAGTTGCAGCGCCTGCGAGGTGTGAGCGGAGCAGGCGAGCTGATCTGGTGATCAGGCCTGCGGCCTGGCCATCTTGAACAGGTTGCCCAGTTCGAAATAGTCCGCCGGGCCGCCGCCACGCAGGATGGGTTCGGCGGCAGCGGTGTCGTAGATGCCGTCCTTGAGCAGGTGCTCGGCAATATGCACGGCCACCACCTCGCCCAGGATCAGCCAGCTGGGCACCGGCTGCTGGTCAGCACGCTGCAGTTGCACGATCTGGGTTACCTTACACTCGAAGGCCACCGGCGTTTCGCCTACCCGCGGCACCTTGACGATGCGCGACGGGGCGGCCGTGAGCCCGCTCAGTTCGAACTCGTTCACTTCCGGCAGTACTGCCGCACAGCTCTGGTTCATCTGCTCGGCCAACGGCCGGGTTGCCAGGTTCCAGACAAACTCCCCAGTCTGCTCAATGTTGTTCAGGCTGTCTTTGCGCCCCACGCTACAGAAACCGATGATCGGCGGGATGTAGTTGAAGGCGTTGAAGAAGCTGTAGGGCGCCAGGTTCAGGCGGCCCTGGCGGTCCTGGGAGGAGATCCAGCCGATCGGGCGGGGGCCAACGATGGCGTTGAAGGGGTCATGCGGCAGGCCGTGGCCTTGTGCGGGTTCGTAGTAGTACATCGGTGCTGGGCTTGCCGGCCCACCTCCTGGGTTGACGGGCCCCTAGTGTGCCAAGGCTGCGGCCGCCTGCAAATCATCAGGCAGCGCTGTAGGGTCAGCTGATGCGATGGCCATGGGTGCGATCGAAGCCATCTTCCGCGAAGCGCTGGGCACCGGTGCGGTCAAAGCCGTCTTCTGCGTAGCCGGACGCCTGTGCGTGAGGCGCTGCAAAACCGTGCGCCTTGGTACGGTCGAAACCGTCTTCGGCATAAGCGCCAGCAGCAGACAACGACAGAACGAAGGCAAGAAGGGTGTGGATTTTCATAAGGGTTACTCCAATGAATGGGTGACTGTGTAGGTATGCATCACATTTTACGCCTACAATATTGATTGTTAAGCGCATAATATTGCGTTAAATAATCGTATTATTAGATGTATTGACGTACTCAAATGCCTGCTTTCGCGTGAGCGGCGGCGATTATCAAGGTGCTGGGGCAAATGATTATTCAGCCTGGGCAGTATCTGGCTGTGGAATTAATCGAGTATTAAGGGGTAGGCACAACGAAAAAGGGCGCTCCATCACTGGAGCGCCCTTTTTCGTTGTTACCGGCAGCGATCAGTCGGTGGTGATCCGGGAGTGCTGCTTGGTGTCTTTCATGGTGGCGTACACCAGCAGGGAGCAGGCGATGCACCCTGTGACGTACCAGTAGAACCCGCTTTCCATACCCGCGCTCTTGAACCACAGCGCCACGTATTCAGCGGTACCACCAAAGATCGACACCGTCAGGGCGTAGGGCAGGCCGACACCCAGGGCGCGGATTTCGGTGGGGAACAGTTCGGCTTTTACCACCGCGTTGATCGAGGTGTAGCCGCTGACGATGATCAGCGCCGCCATGATCAGGAAGAACGCGCCCCACCACGTCTGGATGGTGTGCAGGGTGCTGAGGATCGGTACGGTGAACAGCGTGCCCAGTACACCGAAGGCAATCAGGATGGGGCGGCGGCCGATCTTGTCGGACAACCCGCCAATCACCGGTTGCAGGCACATGAACAGGAACAGCGTGGCGGCCGAGATGGTGGTGGAGTCACTGATGCTCATGCCCACCGTATTCACCAGGTATTTCTGCATATAGGTGGTGTAGGTGTAGAACGCCAGGGTGCCGCCCATGGTCAGGCCGACCACGGTCAGCAGTTCCTTGGGGTGGCGCATCAGGGTGCGCATCAGGCTTTCCTTGGCCTTTTCCTTCTTGGTGAAAGAGGCGGTTTCTTCCATACCGCGACGCAGGTACAAGGCAACCACGGCGCACAGGGCACCGATCACGAACGGTACGCGCCAGCCCCAGGCATACAGCTGCTCGGTGGTCAGGGTCTGTTGCAGGATGATCAGCACTGCCAGGGCGATGAGCTGGCCGGAGATCAGCGTGACGTACTGGAAACTGGAGAAGAAGCCACGGCGCTCCTTGCTGGCCATTTCACTGAGGTAGGTGGCCGAGGTGCCGTATTCGCCACCCACCGACAAACCCTGCAGCAGGCGCGCAATCACCAGCAGAACGGGGGCAGCGACGCCTATGGTCTCGTAGCCGGGGGTAAGGGCGATGACCAGCGAGCCGGCGCACATCAGCAGTACCGAGGCCATCAGCGCCGCCTTGCGGCCCTTGCGGTCGGCGTACAGGCCCATCAGCCAGCCACCGATGGGGCGCATCAGGAAGCCTACGGCGAAGATCGCCGCGGTGTTGAGCAATTGTGCGGTGGAGTCGCCCGCCGGGAAGAATGCCTTGGCGAAGTACAGCGAGAATGCTGCGTAGACGTACCAGTCATACCATTCGACCATGTTGCCGATGGAACCGCTGAAGATCGATTTGAGGCGGCTGGCGGTGGTTTTTTCTGCGGCCGGCGCGTTGGCCGCCCCGGCTGGCAGGGAGGTGGCGTTATCCATCAGGGATACCTTCTCGTTGTTTTTGTGAAGCGCGCCTGGGCGCAGCTGGCACAGGTGATTGCAGAAGGTGTGCCAAACGGGGGCGCTGTGACCCGTCTTTGGGCATTTGAGGGGCGGTAGCCCTTACCAGCACTGCGCCCGGGGTGTGGTCGGTGGCGCAGGCCAACGGCCAGAAGTGGGCGGGCCTGCGCCTTAGACAAGCAAAAATCCGCTCATGGGGCTGGCCAAGTAGGCGGATTTCCGCTTATTGGCTCGACAAGAAATCTTCTCGTAACAAGCCGTGGCGCTGCATCTTTTCGTTGAGGGTGCGCCTGGGAAGCTGCAGGTCGTCCATCACAGCCTTGATCTCGCCCCCATGCTGGCGCAGCGCTGCGCGCAGGCACTGCGCTTCGTAGGCTTCCATGCGCTCGCTCAGGGATTGACCTGCCGGCACAGGGTCAAGGGTGGGTGAGCCAAGCCCTAGCGCATGACGCTCTGCCGCGTTGGCCAGTTCGCGCACGTTGCCCGGCCAGTCATGGGTGAGCAATTGGGCCAACTGTGCACCAGACAGGGGCGCGGCATTGCGGCCCAGCTTGTTGGCAGCGGCGGTGGCAAAGTGCTCGAACAGTACGGCGATGTCTTCGCGCCGTTCGCGCAAAGGCGCCAGGCGCAACTCGGCAACATTCAGCCGGTAGGCAAGGTCTTCGCGAAAGCGCCCGGCCCGTGCCTCTTCGAGCAGGTCGGGTTTGGTGGCCGCAATGACGCGCAGGTCCACGCTGATGCTCTGGTTGGCGCCCAGGCGTTCGATTTTCTGCTCTTGTATCACCCGCAGCAGCTTGGCCTGCTGCGCCAGCGGCATGCTTTCGATCTCGTCGAGAAACACCGTGCCGCCGCTGGCGTACTCCAGCTTGCCGATGCGCTTGCCCTGGGCGCCCGTGAAGGCGCCGCTCTCATGGCCGAACAGCTCAGCCTCGAACAACGCTTCCGGAATGGCCGCGCAGTTGAGTGCCACAAAAGGCTTGTCGCCCCGTGGACCAAAGTCATGCAGGCAGCGCGCCACCCGCTCTTTGCCGCTGCCCGTCTCGCCACGGATCAGCACATTGACGGGCAGGCCTGCCAGGTCGAGCAACTGGCGGCGCAGCAACTGCGTGCTTTGAGCCATGCCAATCAAGCTCGCCTCCAGCCGGGTCTTGAGGTCGGCCTGTTCGTGCAGGCGGCGGTTTTCCAGTACCAGCTGGCGTTTCTCCAGGGCGCGGCGCAGGCTGCCCAGCAGGTGTTGCGGGGTGAATGGCTTTTCCAGGAAGTCATAAGCACCGCTGCGCATGGCGTCCACGGCCATTGGCACATCGCCATGGCCGGTCAGCAGGATCACAGGCAGGTCGGGGTCGGCTGCCTGCAGGCGTTCCAGCAACTGCAGGCCATCCATGCCCGGCATGCGGACGTCGCTGATGACCACCCCGGGGAAGTGCGCTGGCAGCTGCGCCAGGCACTCGTCGGCACGGGCGAACAGCTGCACATTGAAACCTGACAGGCTCAGCCACTGCTCCACAGCGCTACGGATGCTGGCCTCATCGTCGATGACGATCACTGAATTCATCATGCGGGCTCCAGGTCACGGGGCAGGGTGAGGCTAAGGCAAGCGCCGCCGGGCACGTTTTCGGCCTGTAGCCGGCCACCTGCGTCATGCACGATGCCATAGGATATCGCCAGGCCAAGCCCCAGGCCTTCGCCTACGGGTTTGGTGGTGAAGAACGGCTCAAAGATTCTGGCCAGGTCGGCCTCGGCGATACCACCGCCCGAGTCCAGAATACTCAGGCGCCACAGCCCGGCCTGCGGTTCTATGCGGATTTCAAGGCGGCGGTAGCCCTTGTTGGCCATGGCGTCCAGGGCGTTGCGCAACAGGTTGATCAACACCTGTTCCAGGCGGATGGCATCGCCCCGCACCCAGGCCGGGCGCGCCAGGTACAGGGCCAGCTGGATGCCTTCACTGTGGATGCGGGTTTCCAGCAGGTGCAGGGCCTGGTCGACCACGGTGGCCAGGTCCAGCCGCTCGCGCAGGCCACCCGGGCTGTTGCGGGCGAATGTTTTCAGGTGGCTGGTCAGGGACGCCATGCGGGTCAGCATCTGCTCAAGGGGTTCGAGGGCCTGGCGCGCTTCATCGTAGCGCCCATGGTCCAGCAGCAGGCGCAGGGTTTCCAGCTGCATGCGCTGGGTCGTCAGCGGCTGGTTGATCTCATGGGCCATGGCCGCAGACATCTGCCCCAGTGCCGCCAGTTTTGCCGTTTGTACCAGCCCTTCCTGGGCGGTGCGCAGCTCCCGGGTGCGCTCCTCGACCTGGCGCTCAAGCTCGGCGCGGCTGCGCTGGCGCAGGCGGGCAATACGCAGGCGCTGGCTGACGAACAGCGCCGCGAACACCAGGCTGAGCCACACGGCAGCTGCGCCCAATGCCGCATTGCGGGCATCCGGGCCTACCTGGGGCTTGCGCAGCAGGTGCAGGGCCCAGCGTTCGCTGTCCAGCGGCAGGGTTTCCCACAGGTAATCGGCACTGCCCTGGGGGCCCTGCACGCGGCTGAGGGTGCTGTTGGCGGCAAACCGGGTGAGCACCTGATGGGGCAGGGGCACAAGGGGTTGCTTGTCGTACTGACGGGTTTCAGCCAGTTCGGCACGGTCGGCGCCGGTCAGCGGCTGCAGTTCCCGGTAGCGCCAGCCGTCCTGGTTGGCAATGAAGGTGATGCCGCGGGCATCGCTGACCAACAGAATGTCGCTGCCTTGGCGCCACTCACGCTCAAGCTCTGGAAACTCCAGTTTTACAACCATGGCGCCGAGAAAGCGGCCCTGTTCGTCGAGCACCGCGCTCGACAGAAAATACCCCGGTACGCCACTGGTCACACCCACCGCGTAGAAGCGACCGTTACCCTGGTTGCGGGTCTGGGTGAAATAGGGCCTGAAGCCATAGTTGGAGCCCACGTAGCTGGTGGGTAGCCGCCAGTTGCTAGCGGCGATGGCCAACCCGGTGCGGTCGAGCAATTCGAGGGTGGACGAGTTAGCCGCGCCGTTGATCCTTTCAAGCTTCCGGTTCAGGGCATTTTGCACCTGGTCGTCGACAGGGCCGCGCAAGGCGGCGATCAGTTCCGGGTCCAGTGCCAGCACCGCAGGCAGCGCCCTGTAACGGTCGATCAGGGTGTGCAGGGTATTGGCGTACAGGCCCAACTGCTGGCTGGCAAGCCGGGCGTCGGCCTCCATGGCCTGACGCTTGGCGTGGTGCATGGCCCAGCCCGCGCTCAGCACGGTGCCCAGCACGATCAGCAAGGTGATCAGCCCCAAACGCAGGGCGCGGAAGGTGAAGGGCATCGGGTCAGGTCCGGTGGTTGGCTATCGGGGCGGCCTACTCAGTCAAAGCAACTCGAAGCCCTGTTGCTGCACCGCCTCGGCGTCCAGCCCTACCTGCACGTTGAACTCACCCGGCTCGGCAACCCGCTGCAGTTGGCCATTATAGAACTTCAGGTCGTCTTCGCTGATGGCGAAGGTCAACTGCCGCGATTCGCCGGGCTGCAGCATCACCTTCTGGAAATGCTTCAGCTCTTTGACTGGCCGGCTCATCGACGCCGTTACATCCTGCAGGTACAGCTGCACCACGGTCTCGCCGGCAACCTTGCCGGTGTTTTTCACCGTCACCTTGGCCTGCAGGGTATCGCCGCGCTTGAACTGCTTGTGCGAAAGGTCAAGCCCCGACAGTTCGAACCGGGTGTAGCTCAAGCCGTAACCGAATGGGTAAAGCGGGCCATTGGGTTCCTCGAAGTACTGCGAGGTGTAGTTGCCCGGCTTGCCCGGCGTGAACGGCCGGCCGATACGGGTGTGGTTGTAGTACATGGGGATCTGCCCGACAGACCGCGGGAAGGTGATGGGGAGCCTGCCGGACGGGTTGTAGTCACCGAACAGCACATCGGCGATGGCGTTACCCCCTTCGGTGCCGGCAAACCAGGTTTCCAGAATGGCGTCAGCCTGCTCGCGCTCCCAGCCGATGGACAGCGGGCGGCCGTTCATCAGCACCAGTACCAGCGGTTTACCGGTGGCCTTCAGCGCCTTGATCAGTTCACGCTGGCTGGCCGGGATCTCGAGGGTGGTGCGGCTGGACGACTCGTGGGACATACCACGCGATTCGCCGACCACCGCCACCACCACGTCAGACTGCTCGGCCGCCTTGACCGCTTCATCGATCAGCACCGCAGGTGGCCGTGGGTCGTCGACGATTTCCGGGGCATCGAAGTTCAGGAAATTCAGGTAGTCGAGGATCGCCTTGTCACCGGTCACATTGGCGCCCTTGGCGTAGACCAGCTTGGCCTTGCCCTCCACGGCCCGGCGCAGGCCTTCGCGCACGGTGACCGAATGTTCAGGCCTGCCATCGGCAGCCCAGCTGCCCATCATGTCGATGGGGGCGTCGGCCAGTGGGCCGACCAAGGCGATGGTGCCGGCTTTTTTAAGCGGCAGCGCCTGGTTACGGTTTTCCAGCAGCACCAGGCTGCGCCGCGCCACGTCCCGTGCGGCCTCGCGGTGCAGGCGGTCGTTGCCGTAGTAGTCCTTGAGGTCGGTTTCAGCGTTGCCGATACGCACGTACGGGTCCTTGAACAGGCCCATGTCGTACTTGGCACCGAGCACTTCACGCACGGCCTGGTCCAGCTCGCCCTGGCTGACCTCGCCGGTTTTCAGCAAACCTGGCAGTTCCTGGCCGTACAGGGTGTCGTTCATGCTCATGTCGATACCGGCCTTGATCGCCAGCTTGGCGGCTTCACGGCCATCGCGGGCGACACCGTGGCGGATCAGCTCCTGGATGGCCCCATGGTCGCTGATGGTGACACCTTTGAAGCCCCACTCCTTGCGCAGCACATCGTTCATCAGCCAGGTGTTGGAGGTGGCCGGCACGCCGTTGATCGAGTTCAGCGCCACCATGACGCCGCCAGCCCCGGCATCCAGCGCGGCGCGGTAGGGCGGCAGGTAGTCGTTGTACATTTTGGGCAAGCTCATATCGACTGTGTTGTAGTCGCGCCCGCCTTCCACGGCGCCGTACAGGGCGAAGTGCTTGACGATGGCCATGATGCTGTCGGGGTTGGCCGGGCTGCTGCCCTGGAATGCGCGCACCATCACCTGGCCGATTTTCGAGGTCAGGTAGGTGTCTTCGCCGAAGCCTTCGCTGGTGCGGCCCCAGCGCGGGTCACGGGCGATGTCGACCATCGGCGCGAAGGTCATGTCCAGCGCATCGGCCGCCGCTTCGATGGCGGCCGTGCGGCCAACCTTGGCGACGGCGTCCATGTCCCAGGTGGCAGCCATACCCAGGCCGATAGGGAAGATGGTGCGCTCGCCGTGGATGGTGTCATAGGCGAAGAACATCGGGATCTTCAGCCGGCTGCGCATGGCCGCGTCCTGCATCGGGCGGTTTTCCGGGGCCGTGCGCGAGTTGAAGGTGCCACCGATGCGGCCTGCGGCGATTTCTTCGCGGATCTTCTCGCGGGGCATTTCCGGGCTGATGCTGATCAGGCGCAGCTGGCCGATCTTCTCGGCCTCGGTCATCTGGCTGACCAGGTGATCGATGAACGCCCGTTTGTCTTCAAGGGGCGGCGCGGGTGTGGCGGCAAGTGCCGCCTGGCTGGCAAGGCCGATGGCCAGGCCCAGCAAAGACAGTTTCATCAATGAATTCCGTTGAGGGCCTGTGCCGTATCCAGCGTGATACGTGCGCGGCCGAAGTTTTCGGGCGGCTATTGTTGTACGATTTGCAGGCATCTCTTCCAGCGGCGGATTATGCCTGAATATGTCGCCCGCGGACGAAGCCCCGCAAGCCGGGACAACAACTATAAGAACGCTCAAGAGAACGACGGCATGACCCCTCTCGACCTGTACCATCAGCGCCAGATCGCCGAAGCCATTGCCCGTGCCGAGCAGCGCACCGACGCCGAGCTGGTCACGGTGCTGGCCCGGCGCGCCGATGACTATGCCTACCTGCCGCTGTTCTGGGCAGCGCTGTTGGCGCTGGCGGTGCCTGGCATGCTGCATTGGCTGCTGGGCTGGCCCAGCGTGCGCGGCCTGATCGTCGCCAACGCCCTGCTGTTCATCGTGTTGTGCCTGCTGCTGCGCAGCCCGCACGTTGCCAGCCGGCTGACGCCGCGGGTATTGCGGCGCTGGCGTGCTTCGCGGCTGGCCCGTCAGCAATTTCGCGTGCTCAACCTGCAACGCACGGTAGGCGCCACCGGCGTGCTGATCTTCGTCAGCGAGGCGGAGCAACATGCCGAGATCCTGGCCGACCATGGCGTCGCGTGCTTTCTCGACGGTGCAGCCCGCGGGGCCCTCGTCGCCCGCCTGGCCGAGCAGGTACGCGGTGGCCAGACCCTGCAGGGTTTTGTCGAATGCATCGATGCGTGTGCAGAACTGCTGGGCCAGCATGTGCCGCCTACCCATGCCCGCAACCAGTTGCCCAACCGGCTGGTGATCCTCGACTAGCGCGCCAGCGGGCGAAGGCGACAAGGTGTAGAATGCGCTCCCCGCTATTCGAGGCACCGTTTTCCCATGTCTGCCAGTCCCTCCACGCCGGATGCGCGCGTCCAGTTTCTCGACCTGCTCGGCACTGCCCTGCAGGGCAACACGCTGGTAAAGCTGGTGCTGGCGCGCCCTGTGGGTGCCGACCCGACCTTGCAACGCATCATTGCCAAGCCGCTGTCGGTGAAGGGCCAGCCGTGCCTGTCGCTGGTCTATCGCCACCAGACCCGCGACATCACCCGCAACCTCCCCTCAGAGCAGGCGCTGGCGTTGGTGGCCGAGCTGCTGCCGGGCAGTTTTCGCAATGCGCACCTGTTCGATGCCGAGGGGGAGGCGCAGCTTGCCTTCAGCAAGAAAGGCAAGCCCATGCTGCAGCGTCACGGCGCGCAGGCTCCGCGAGAAGCGGTGGTGGATAACGGCCATGACCGGGAGAAGAAGCGTTACCTGACGCTGTCCCGGCCGTTCCTGCGCGACCTGGGGGTTACCGACGCCCATGGCGCGCTCATCCCGTCGATGTCGCGCAAGTGGAAGCAGATCAACAAGTTCATCGAGGTGTTCGACCACGCCCTGGCCAGCGCCCCGGTACCGGCCGGGCAGACCTTGCGGGTGGCAGACTTTGGTTCTGGCAAGGGCTACCTGACCTTTGCCATGCACGATTACCTGCGCAATACCCTGGCCCGTGAGGCAAAGGTGACCGGGGTGGAACTGCGCCAGGACATGGTCGAGCTGTGCAACGCCGCTGCTGGCCGCCTGGAACACCCGGGGCTGGAGTTCCAGTGTGGCGATGTGCGCAGCGTGGTGCCCGAAGCCATCGAGGTGATGATCGCCCTGCATGCCTGCGATATCGCTACGGACTATGCCATCCACACCGGCATCCGTTGCAACGCCGCGATCATCATGTGCTCCCCGTGCTGCCACAAGCAGGTGCGCCCGCAGCTGCAAAGCCCGGGGCTGCTGCAACCCATGCTGCAATACGGCCTGCACCTGGGCCAGCAGGCCGAGATGCTCACCGACAGCCTGCGCGCGCTGTACCTGGAGGCCTGTGGTTACGAGACCAAGGTATTCGAGTTCATCTCGCTGGAGCACACCAACAAGAACAAGATGATTCTTGCGGTGAAACGGCGGCAGCCCGTGGGCAACGGTGCGCTGTTGGAGAAGATTGCCCAGCTCAAGGCATTCTACGGCGTGCAGGAGCATTGCCTGGAGACGTTACTGCGGGCGGACAAGCTGCTCTAACACCCATGCTTGTACGAAAGATGTAGATGGCAGATAGGAATAATCCGAATTTTCCTTATCGACCCACCCACGGCTATTCCTACGCTAGTGTTGCATGTCCATGGAGGTTGTCAGTTGACAACCCTTGCGCACATGCCACACTGGAGGACGCTGATGTCACGGCCCATTCATTCCAATAAGGAAGTCGAGGCTGCGCTGCGATACGCACAGTCGAGGGGCTGGAAAATCAGGGTTGGGGGTGGGCATTGTTGGGGGAAAATCTATTGCCCTTGGAATAACTCCGATTGCAGGTGCGGTGAGTTCTGTATCACCAGCATCTGGAGCACGCCCAAAAACCCCGGTAATTTTGCCCGTCAGATTAAACGTACAGTCGATAACTGTTCAGGCCGCTGCGCAGTCAATAACACTGTGGACTCGGAGATAGAGTGATGAGTATGGAGTATGAATTCACACTCAAGTACCAATTGAGTAAGCCATACGATGCTGACGCTCTTCTTGAGCGCCTTGCTGAAAACGGGTGCGACGATGCTTTGATCGGTGTGGGCCAGCCGGGGCGACTGGCATTGGCTTTCATTCGCGAATCGGGCTCTGCCGATGAAGCCCTGCAAAGCGCGTTACAGGATGTCTATCGTGCAATACCGTCTGCTAGCCTGATCGAAGCGACCCCGGACTTGGTCGGGCTTACTGACGTCGCTGACCTGATAGGCGTTTCTCGTCAGAACATGCGGAAATTGATGCTGGCCCATTACAGTGATTTTCCTGCGCCCGTGCACGAGGGCCGGACCTCACTCTGGCACCTTGCGGATATTCTGGTCTGGCTCAGAAAGCGAGAGACCTATGCCATAGGACAAGGGGTTTTCGAGTTGGCGCATACGGCGATGGCGGTCAATATCTCAAGCGCCTACGACCGCCTTTTCGGTGCAGCCCATTCGGCCCGCTGATCACGAATTGAAACCCCGGGGCACATCAATCGCCAGCGCCGCCTGCCCCAATGGATGCGTAGCGGCATCAAAGAAGTAAACCGGTGTGTGTGCCAAGCCCTCCAGGCGGCTCATGAAGTGCCGCTTCTGGTTGATCACCGAAGCCTCCCCCAATGGCCGTATGGCGATGGCCAGGTGCTTGGGCCTGGCCTGGCGGATGGCGTCCAGCAGGTGCTGGTCGCTGCTGTCCAGGTGTTGCCCGAACAGGCAGACCCCATCCCGTTCCCCAGCCAGTTGCCCCAGGCACCAGCTGAGGTAGTCCGAGTTGCGGATGGCCCGCAGTTTTTCGTCGCTGCGGTCTTCGTTGACGAACAGGGGCACCTCACCAGGGGTATTCACGGCGAAGCCTTGGAGCAGCTCTGCGCTACTGGCACTGCGCTGCCGGGTGGTGCCTTCGGGCAGCTTGAGCAAGTGCATGCCGCCGTGCAGGTGCAATACCCGGGTGCCTTCGCAGGCTGTGCGGCGTACATCGAAGAAGCCTTGTTCGTCGAACAGTTCGGCAAAGCCCTGCGGCGCGTGCTGCAGGGCCCATGGCAACAGCAGGTCGTAGTTGCTGGTGTACACGCTGCGATAGCTGCGCAGGGCCTGGTTCAGGGTTGCCAATGTGGCAGCGGGCACCAGCGGCCATGGCAGGTGCACGGTACGTACGGCGTGGATCAGCGCTTCCTTGATCGAATAGTAACGGTTCAGCGGCGCTGTGGAATTGATGGCCAGTGCGGCGTTGGTGCGCACGGTGGCATTGAGCGCGCTGAGCACGGGTTCGAACAACTCCGTGCCCAGTGACTTGAACAGTGCCTGGTCGCTGATCGTCAGGCCTTTCTTGCGGCCGGCGCGCTGGGCTTGCTCGTAGAGCGAGAAATAGCTGAATGGCTTCCACAGCGCACGGCTGGCGCCGTTGCCCACCAGCAAGGCAGTGCAAGGGTGCTGGGTGGCAAGGTCTGGCCAGGGGAGGAGGGTGGCGTCGAGTGCGGGCATGCTGGGGTCCGTTGGGTGAAGCGGGAACGGCAGGACTTTAACATGCCACGCCCTAGCCGAGCGGCTGGGTACCTGCCGCTGGTGCTTCCTCGTGGCGGGTTCTGTTGCGCCATACCCGGTAGGCGCGGATGCCCGCCCGCACTGAACCGAACAGCAGCCGGTCTTCCATTTCCCTGGCCAGGCCCGAGCGCACCAGCATGCGCAGGAACGTGCCACGGGCCCGGGCGATGGCAAACAGGATGCCTTGTGCGGCGAGGGTATCGCGGGCTTCGCGCAGCGCTGCGATGCCGCTCACATCAATGTTGGTGACCGCTTCGGCATCGAACAGCACAGCCTTGGGCTGCGGTTGGCTGTGAACCGCCTCCAGCAGGCGCGTCTTGAAGTAGTCAGCATTGAAAAACAGAATCGCGTCATCAAAGCGGTACACCACCAGCCCGGGCACCGTGCGCGCTTGCTTGTGTTTGCGAATGTCCACCTGGCCTTCTGTGCCTGGCAGCCACCCGAGCACGGCATCGGTGGGTTGGTAGATGGTGTAGAGCAGGCGCAAGATGGCCAGGGTCACGGCGAACACGATGCCGGGCAACACGCCCAGGCCCAGCACGCCGGCTGTGGTCAGCAGGCACAGCCAGAATTCGAAGCGGCTCAGCTTGCGGATATGCTTCAGCGACTTGATATCGATCAGCCCCCAGCCGGCCATCAGCAGCACGGCGCCTAGCGCGGCTTGGGGGATCCACGCCATGGGCGCGGTGAAGAACAGCAGGATCGCGGCAATGACCAGGGCAGCCACAACCCCTACCAACTGGCTTTTGCCACCCACCATGTCGTTGACCGCGGTGCGCGAGTCGGCGCCACTGATGGCAAAGCCTTGCGAAACACCGGCTGCCAGGTTGCTGACGCCCAATGCCACGAACTCGTGGTTGGCATTGATGGCATACCCATGCCGGGCAGCAAAGCTGCGGGCGGTGAGCATGGCACTGCAGAAACTCACGGTGGCGATACCCAGGGCATCACGCAGCAGGCTTTTCATCTCGGCCAGATTGCTGTGCGGCCAGGCCAGTTGTGGGATGCCTGCAGGCACCGCGCCCAGAATGGCAACGCCGAAGCGGTCCAGCCCGAACAGCCCCACCAGCAGCATGAACAGCGCCACCACTGTGAGTGCGGCGGGCAGGCGAGGGTAGCGGCGCGGCAGCCAGATCAGCAACCCCAGTGCGGCCAGCCCGATGATCAGCGTCAGCCAGTGGATTTCGCCTAGCCGCTGCAGGAAGTTGATCAGGCTCAGGATGAAGCCGTCACCCTCGATGCTGAACCCCACGACCTTGGACAGCTGCCCGGCGATCAGGCTCAGGCCGATACCATTGAGGTAACCGATCAGGATGGGCCGTGAAAAGAAGCTGGCAATAAAGCCCGCCCGTGCCAGCCCAGCGGCGATCAGCATCACCCCGACCAGCAAGGTGATGATGACCGACAGCTCAGCCAGCCGTTGCGGGTTGCCCATGGCCAACGGCGCCACTGCGCCAGCGATCATCGCGCAGGTAGCCGCATCCGGGCCCACCATCAACTGCCGCGAGCTGCCAATCAGCGCATACACCATCATGGGCAGTACGCAGGCATACAAGCCGTACTGCGGCGGCAGGCCGACGATCTGCGCATAGGCAATGGCAATGGGAATCTGGATGGCCGCCACCGAGAGCCCGGCTTGCAGGTCAGCGTGAAACCATTCGCGGCGGTAATGCAGCAGGTTGGCGAGGCCAGGCAGCCAACGGGAAAGCGCCATGGGGAGTCCTTTCAGGGTGTGTCACAGACCAGTTGCGCATTGAAGCGGATTGGCAGGCAAATGGCCATGGGCCACATCAACGAAAGGCAGACACGAAAAAAGGAGCCGAGGCTCCTTTTGACAGCGATGACGTTGCTGGAACGTCATGCAGGACACGCTATTTGGAGCGGGTAGAGGGAATCGAACCCTCAACTAAAGCTTGGGAAGCTTTCGTTTTGCCACTAAACTATACCCGCGTCTGAGCTGCACTTTTTACCAGAACCCGGGGTAAATTAGAAGCCCACGTTATAAAAAATCTAGCATCACCCTGCAACCTCCACGGTTGTGGCTACAGGGTGTGTACCCGTCACACGGCCAATGCATGCTGCCCTTGAGCTGCTGCCTGATAACGCGGGCGCTTTTCTCGCACGTCTGGTTTCAGGAAGCCCAGCAGCACGGCGCGGGTATCCTCGCAGGCGGCCTTGTGCTCCATGTCCAGAAAGTGGCCGGCGTCGCGGATCGCGCTGAACTGGCACGTGCCGACATGCCTGGCAAACTGCCGTGCATCCGCCACGGTGGTGTACTCATCGCGCTCACCGTTGACGAACAGCACCGGTATGTCGATGTTGCGCGCGCGGCTCAGGGCCCGCTCCAGGTCGTGGTGGAGCACTTCGTTGATATGGAAGTGCATCTGCGCGTATTCATGGCTGTCCAGGCTGCTGACGTGCCGGTAGTTGAAGCGTTTGAACAGCGACGGCAGGTGCTTGCCAATGGTGTCGTTGACCAGGTTGCCCACCTGGTAGCGGTCGCAGGCGGCGAGGTACTGGCTGCCGCGGCTGAGGTAGTCGCGCATCGGTTCGTTGATCACCGGTGAGAACGAACTGACGACGGCCTTTTTCACCCGACGCGGCTGATGCGCCAGCGCCAGCAGGGTGCTGGCGCCACCCCATGAAAACGACATCACATGGTCGGCCTGGAAGTGGTCGATCAGTTCCAGAAGAATATGGGCTTCGGTTTCCTTGCTGATCAGCCTTTCCTGGCGGTTGTGCGGCTTGGATTTGCCGGCGTAGGGCTGGTCGAACAGCACCACGTTGAACTGCGGGTGCAGGTTGCGTACGGTCTGGGCAAACGAGGCCGTGGTGGCAAGCGAGCCGTTGATCAGGATGATCGTCTTCTCGGCCGCGTCCGCGCGATAGAACTCCGTGTAAACCCGATACTGACCTTGAATATCAAGTACAGCGATTTCTGGCCTCATGTCATCGACTCCTGGCGCAAAAAGGGTATTCGCGTCACCTAAAGTGCACGTTTTTTATGACAGGTAGGCATCTGCCTGAAGAGAAACCGGGCCCCGTGTCGATCCTTTGGCACGTGTGTCGACGGTGTTGTTATGGCGGGCAATCTGTTGTGCCCCAAGGCATCGAGACCCTGGGTGGCCAGCAGAGAGGTGTCGGCCGTGCAGATATGACTATCCAGTCACATGCAGACTGACGCAGTGGATTCAAGCAGTGCCGCCGGGTTCGCGCAAGTGCCGTTCGGGGGAAAGCAGCGCCCTGCGTCGGGCGGTTGCTTGCCGTTGGTCAGCCAAATCAGACCGCAGCGATTTCCTCGGCCGTCAATGCGCGAAAAGCGCCAGGTGCCAGCGCCGGGTCCAGCGCAATGGCACCCATGCGCTCACGGTGCAGCTTCACCACCTTGTTGTTGTAGAAGCCGAACATGCGCTTGACCTGGTGATAACGCCCCTCAACGATGGCCAGCCGCGCCTGGCGCGGCCCCAGAATGTGCAGCTGGGCGGGTTGGGTGACGAGCCCTTCGAAGGCGAAATGAAAACCCTCGAGAAACTTGGCGACGTAGTGCTGGCCGATCTCGTCTTCGGTGTCGACCAGGTAGTGCTTGGGCAACTTGGTGGCCGGCTGGGTAAGCCGGCGCGACCATTGCCCATCGTTGGTGAGGAGCATCAGGCCGGTGGTGTTGAAGTCCAGCCGCCCGGCAATGTGCAGGCCGTGCCGCGCCTCGGCGGGCAGCAGGTCGAGCACAGTGGGGTGCTGCGGGTCGTGGGTGGCACTGACGCAACCGGCCGGCTTGTGCAGCATCAGGTAGCGCGCGGGGTAGCCGGCCTGGAGCACCGCGTCATCCAGCGCCACATGGCTGAATTCGCGCACCTGTGCCAAGGGGTCGCTGACCACCTGCCCATCCACGCGCACGCGCTGCTGGGCCAGCAGCATGCGTACTTGCTGGCGGTTGTAGTTGGGCAGGTTGGCAAGAAAACGGTCAAGGCGCATGGCTGTCAGTTGACCGAGGCAGGTGGCAGCTGCGCCTCGACGGCTGCGCAGCGTGGGCACAGGCAGGCTTTGCCGCGCAGCTCGGCGGGCAGCGCCTGGATGACGGCGGGGTCGATGTGGGCGCTGTAACACCAGCAGGCCTGGGTGGCGCTGCGCGGGTCGGCCAGGCTGCACTGGTTGAGGGCGCCGCAAGCCGGGCAATGTTGGTTGTCATTCATTGTGCAGTTCACTGCAGACGCGGTTGCGGCCAGCCTGTTTGGCACGGTACAGGGCGCTGTCGGCGCGGGTCAGCAAGGTGTGCAAGGTGTCGTCTTGCTGCAGGTTGCTGACGCCGATGCTGGTGGTCAGGCGCAGGGGCTGGTCCTCGTAGCTGAATGTAAGTTGCTCGGCGCGCCTGCGGATTTTTTCGGCGACCTCAATGGCCTGCCGGCCTTCGGCTTCACGGAGCAGGACGATGAATTCCTCACCGCCCCAGCGGCACAGTATATCCGACTGGCGCAGGCTGCCCTGCAGCACATTGGCAAACTGGCGCAGCACTTCGTCGCCCGCCAGGTGGCCGTAGGTGTCATTCAGGGCCTTGAAGTGGTCAAGGTCGATCAGTAGCGCCACCAGCGGGCTGCTGTCGCGCTGGGCTTCGCGCAGTGCCTGGGCGGCCAGCAGGTCGAAACTGCGGCGGTTGGGCAGGCCCGTGAGGCTGTCGAGGGTGGCCAGGGCCTCGATGCTGGCGTGGTGGCGGCGCACCATGGCATGCACCAGTGCAACGACCACCAGGGTGATCATGGCGCAGATGGCCAGGTTCAGGTAAAGCGAATGGCGGACGCTGTCCAGCGCGCCGGCCTCGCGTTTGTCCACCAGCAGGTACCAGTCCAGCTCCGGCAGGCGCCGCACGTTGAGGAAATGGCTGTGGCCATCGGCGTCACGGTAGTCGTGGCTTCCTTCGCTCGGCACCGGTTGGCCTGCCCGTGCGTCATCAAGGTCGGTGTTATCGCTGAGCGACTGGCCCACCCGCACCCCGCGCGGGCCGCCTTCAGACCCCGTGAGCAACACCTTGCCCTTGGCATCGACGAACATCACCGCACGCTGATAACGACGCTGATACTGGTCGATCAGCGTTACCACCGAAGACACGCTGAGCCCGACGCCGGCCGCACCGATGAACCGCTGCTGGTAATCATGCACCTGGTAATTGATGAACACGGTCAGGCTGTCCTGGTTAGCCATGTCCAGGTCGACGTTGATCTCATAGGGCGCCTTGAGACCACGCAGGCGAAAGTACCAGGCATCACGCCAGGCCTGCGGTTGCACGTGCTTGAGCACACCCTTGGCCTGGTAATAGGTCAGGGTGCGGTCCGAGACGAAGAATGAGGTGAAGGTGTCCTGCTTGCCCATCACTTCGCCCAGGTAGCGCGTGATACGGTCTGTGTCTTGTTCACCAGACAGCACCCAGTCACGCAGGAAAGTGTCCTGGGCCATCATCGAGGCGATGAGCACCGGGCGGATCAGGTCTTTCTGGATTTCCGAGTACACCGTGTCGGAGGTGAGCGGTAGCTCGGTGTTGATGATGCCGTCACGGATGGCGCTGCGCGATGAAAAGTAGCTGAGCAGCGAGGTGGCGATAAAACCGCAGGCCAGCAGTATCAACAGGGCCGCAATCAGCGAACGCTGCGATAACAGGGCGGAACGTGAGGGCATGATCTTCCCATGATGTGTGCCAAGCCGGCTATTCTAGTGGCCTGGGCGACAAATGGCCGCATGTTTTTCAGGGTCTGCCCACGTGTATCAATTTATTGCAGGCAGCGCACTGCACGCCCTTGGCGCTGTCTTAATCGTTGCCAGCCCACGCATGCCGGGTTGGCGCTCGCCAGCGTCGCTGCCCGAGCATCCCTGCGGTCCAGGAGGCCGCCTATGTCCTATCGAATTCTGTTGCTTGCCCTCATTGGGCTCACGGTGAGTGCCTGCGTCCCTTACTCGGGGCGCTCTGCCTACTACCGCACGGACTATTACGTCACTGACCGCTATGTGTCTCCTGGTTACGCGCCGGGCTATTACCGCTATGACCGTTACTATGTGGCGCCCCAGCCCCGTTACTACTATCAGCCTGGGCCACGCTACTACGCGCCGCCCGTACCGATTTACCGGCCTGTGCCACCTGGAGTGGACCGCTGGCACGGCAACCCGCGCTACGACTATGGCAACCGCCAGCGCTATGACTACGGTCGCGACCGCGACCGGCATGACTACCGCGACCGCGGCCCGCGTTACCAGCCTGACCGCTGGCATTCGAACGGTTGGGGGGACCCGCGCAGTCGCAGGCCCTGATCGCGGCGGCTAAAAGCACAGGGGCTACCCCAGGTCTGCCAGTGGGTGGCGCCCCTCCCAGGCCTTGGCAAAGTGAGCCTGCACCACCGCTTGAGGCACCTGGGCCACATCCGGCCAGTGCCAGCGTGGCTGGTTGTCCTTGTCCAGCAAGCGGGCACGCACGCCTTCGCCGAACTCAGGATGGCGACAGCAATTCAGGCTCATGGCGTATTCCATCTGGAATACCTGCGCCAGTGACAAGTGGCGGGCGCGATGGATCTGTTCCCACACCAGGCGCGCCGTGAGTGGGCACCCCCCCTGCATGCGCTCGGCGGCCGACGCCAGCAGCGGGTCGTCGTGCTGGCGCAACGCACTCAAGGCATGCCAGGCGGCGCTGGCGTCCGTGACATCCAGCACGCGGTCGATCAGCTGCCGGCGTGGTAGCCACTGCGCTGGCGGCAATTGGCTGCAGGCGCGGTGCTCCTCGGCCTTGAGCAGGCTGTTGAGTTGCAGTGCGGTTTGCTCCTGCCAGTTCAGCTGCAGCAGTTCGTCGACCAACCCAGCCTGCTGCTGCTCGCCAAGGAAACGGTCAGCCAGCCCCAGGTCGAGGGCATCCCGTGCGTTCAGCGGGGTGCCGGTGAGCCCCAGGAACAACCCGAGCCGGCCGGGCAAACGGGCGAGAAACCAGCTGGCGCCCACATCCGGGTACAGGCCGATGCTGATCTCTGGCATGGCCAGGCGGCTGCTGGGGGTGACGATACGCACATTGGCCCCTTGCAGAAGCCCCATCCCGCCACCCAGCACGTGGCCATGGCCCCAACACAGCAGGGGCTTTGGGTAGGTGTGCAGGGTAAAGTCCAGGCGGTACTCGGCTGCGAAAAAGGTTGCCGCCAGGTGGGGGACGCTGCCTGGCTGATTGCTGCAGGCCTGGGCCAGGGCCCGAACGTCGCCGCCTGCGCAAAACGCCTTGGCGCCATTACCGCGAAGCAATACGCAGGCCACCCCAGGGTCCTGGGCCCAGGCATGCAACTGCTCGCCG
Organism: Pseudomonas sp. S60; assembly: GCF_016647865.1. Taxonomy (NCBI): domain Bacteria; kingdom Pseudomonadati; phylum Pseudomonadota; class Gammaproteobacteria; order Pseudomonadales; family Pseudomonadaceae; genus Pseudomonas; species Pseudomonas sp. S60. The sequence goes on from NZ_JACVVH010000026.1 coordinate 73,628, forward strand.
AGCACTTCGATCATGGGCAGGGTCAGGGCATTGAGCGCCATGGGGGCATCGAGGGTGGCGATAGCGATGCGCGCGCCGTCGACACCGGTGTGTACTTCGCAACGAATGGTCATGGCTCACCTCGTCAGGTTACCGCACAAGTATGGCCCGGCTGACCGATCATGCCGGTTGGCGGTCGGATGGTTTGACAAGCACTCATCGCGCACCTAGTGTCGCGCCATTGATTACGGATGGCCCCATGACTGACGACGATCGCATCAAACTCGAACCCAGCTGGAAAGCTGCACTGCGTGCCGAGTTCGACCAGCCCTACATGCACCAGCTGCGAGCGTTTCTGCGCAGCGAGTACGCAGCCGGCAAGCAGATCTTCCCGCCTGGCCCGTTGATCTTCAACGCGCTCAATTCCACGCCCCTGGACAAGGTCAAGGTGGTGATCCTCGGCCAGGACCCATACCACGGCCCGGGGCAGGCCCACGGTCTGTGCTTCTCGGTGCAGCCGGGTGTGGCGACGCCGCCGTCGCTGGTGAACATCTACAAGGAGCTGCACCGCGACCTGAACATCCCTATCCCCAGCCATGGGTATCTGCAAAGCTGGGCAGACCAAGGCGTGCTGCTGCTCAACACCACCATGACCGTGGAGCGGGCCAATGCTGCGTCGCATGCCAAGAAGGGGTGGGAGTTCTTTACCGACCGCATCATCGAACTGGTCAGCGAGCGCTGCCAGCATGTGGTGTTCCTGCTGTGGGGCTCCCATGCGCAGAGCAAGCAGAAGCTGATCGACGGTACCAAGCACCTGGTGCTCAAATCGGTGCACCCCTCGCCACTGTCGGCCTACCGTGGGTTCCTGGGTTGTGGGCACTTCAGCCGCACCAACAGCTTTCTCGAGCAGCGCGGGCTGGCCCCTGTCGACTGGGCCTTGCCACCGCTTTAGGGAAACCGCCGGCTACGCCGGCGCCTTTATCCAGTAACGGAACAACGGCTCGGCCAGAAACAGCACGAACAGCAGTCGCATCACCTGCAGCGCCGTGACCAGCGGCACCGACAGCTGCAGGGTTTCTGCCGTGAGGCTCATCTCGGCAATGCCGCCCGGCATCATGCCCAGCGTCAGCGAGCGCAGGTCTAGCGCGGTAATCAGGCTCAGCACCCAGGCGGCGCTGCCAGCAATGAACATGCACAGGGCGGTGGCCACCAGGGTGCGGGCGAGAAACGCCGGTGCACGGCGGAAAAACGCACGGTTGAAGTGGCAGGCCAGGCCGCTGCCGATCAGCCATTGGCCGATTTGGCTACCGCCGTTGGGCAAGGCAATCTGCAGGTTGGCTGCCAGGCAAACGCTGGCCGCGACCAGCAGCGGCCCGAACAGCCACGGGTTAGGCTGGCGCAGGCGCTGCCACAGCCAGGCAACGGCCACCCCCATGGGTACGATCAGCGCCAGCCAGCCCCAGCTCACGCTGGCGCTGTGGTTCAGTGCCACCCCGTCACCCAGCAGCCACTTGAACAGTGCCGGTACGCACAGCACCACCGCCAGTACCCGCAGGCTCTGCGCCGCAGCCACCTGGCTGAGTACCGCACCATTGCGCGCACCCAGGTTGACCATTTCCCCCGACCCGCCCGGCATGCTGGCAAAGAACGCCGTTGCGCGGTCTTCGCCAGAGCGCCTCAGCAGCCATACGCCGATGACACTGGACAAGGTGGTGAGCAAGGCGCCGAAGAAGATCAATACGAAGTGGCTGGCCACCTGTTCGATGATGGCGGGGGTGAAATGCAGGCCGATACCGATGCCGATGATGCATTGGCCGCAGCGCCGGCCATTGGGTATTTCCGGCAGTTGCCAGGGGGTGAGGCAGCGCACGGCGATGATCGCCAGCAACGAGCCCACCATCCACGGCAAAGGCCAGCCGACCTTGCTGGCGATGAAACCGCCCGCAAGGCCGACCAGCCCGGTTGCCCAGTACAGCGGCAAACGGCTGTCAGGCATCGGCCATCGCCCGACGTTGCTGGCTGCGTTTGCGCCAGATGCGCAACAGCGGCAGTGCCAGCATCATCGCAACCAGCGCCCAGACGCCCATGCTGATCGGGCTGGACCAGAGGATGCCCAGTTCACCGTTGGAGATCGACAGCGCCCGGCGCAGGTTCTGCTCCATGAGGCCGCCGAGGATGAAGCCCAGCAGGATTGGCGACAGCGGGAAGTCCAGCTTGCGCAGGATGTAGCCCATGATGCCGATACCGACCATCAGGAACAGGTCGAACGTAGTGGCATGCACGGCGTACACGCCGATGGCGGTGATGATGGCGATCACCGGTACCAGCGCCCAGTTCGGGACGGCCAGGATGCGGGTGAAGATGCGGATCATCGGGATGTTCAGGATCACCAGCATGATGTTGGCAATGAAGAGCGATGCGATCAGGCCCCAGACGATGTCCGGCTGCTGTTCGAACAGCAATGGGCCTGGGGTGATGTTGTACAGGGTCAGTGCACCGATCATCACCGCAGTGGTGCCTGAGCCAGGTACGCCCAGGGTCAGCATCGGCACCAGCGCGCCGCAGCAGGAGGCGCCGATGGCCGTTTCCGGGGCCGCCAGGCCACGGGCATCACCCTTGCCGAAGTTGCCGCTGGTGCCGGCGATGCGCTTCTCGGTCATGTAGGCCACGGCACTGGCCAGGGTGGCCCCTGCGCCTGGCAGCACGCCCATGATGAAGCCCAGCAGGCCACAGCGAATGTTCACCACGAACACCGAGGCTGCTTCCTTGAAGTTGAACAGCATGCGCCCGGTGGCCTTGATCGCCTGGTGGCCATGGTGGGTCTTTTCCAGCAGCAGCAGAATTTCGCTGACCGAGAACAGGCCTAGCACAAGCACCACGAACTGGATGCCATCGGCCAGGTGCACACTGTCACCGGTGAAGCGGTACACGCCGCTGTTGGCGTCGATACCCACTGCCGAAAGGAACAGGCCGATGAGTGCCGCGATGAAGGTTTTCAGCGGTTTGTCGCCTGCCATGCCGCCCAGGGCGACAATGGCGAACACCATCAGTACGAAGTATTCCGCAGGGCCGAAGGCAATCGCCCACTTCGCCAGCAGTGGTGCGAACAGCACCATGCCGCAGGTGGCAATGAAGGCACCGATGAACGAGCTCCAGGCCGACAGCGACAGCGCAACGCCGGCCAGGCCCTGGCGGGCCATGGGGTAGCCATCGAGGGTGGTCATCACGGTCGATGCTTCACCAGGGATGTTCAGCAGAATCGAGCTGATGCGGCCGCCGTACTCGCAGCCCAGGTACACCGCCGCCAGCAGAATCAGGGCCGACTCCGGTGGCAGCCCCAGTGCGAAGGCAATGGGGATGAGCAGCGCCACGCCATTGATCGGGCCCAGGCCCGGCAGCAGGCCGACCACGGTGCCGATCAGCGTGCCGGACAGGGCGGTAACCAGGTTGTAGGGGGACAGGGCGACGCCGAAGCCCTGGCCCAGGTAGCTCAAGGTATCCATGTGTCAGTTCTCCAGTACGCTCAGCAGGCCAAGGGGCAGGGGCACGTCCATGACGCGGTCGAACAGCCAGTAGAGGAACACGCTCATGCCGACCACCACGACAACACTGTGCAGCCAGCGGCCGCCATACAGCCGGGCCATGGGTACGCCGGCCAGGATGGCGCTGAGAATGAAACCCAGCGATTCGAAGGTGGCCGCGAAGACCAGCAGCAGGCCGATACAGGCTGCGATCTTGGTCAGGGTTTCGCGGTCCAGTTCCGGTTCGTCATCCTTGCGCACGATGGGTGTGGGACGGATGGCCAGGTACAGCAGGCCCAGGCCCATCAGGCCGAGCATCAGCAACGGGTAGGCGCGCGGGCCTACCGGCTCATAGGAAAACGCCGCCTGGTAGGGCCAGGCCATTACGGCCAGGGCGGCGCAAACCGCCAGCAGCACCAGGGCGAAGATGCGTTGAAGGATCATGACAGAGTCCTCATGTGTGAGAGCGGCGGGTCGCCGCCCCCACAGGGGGCGGTGAAGGGGCGTGATGGCTTACTGGATCAGGCCGAATTCCCGGGCCAGCGACTTGTATTCGGTCACCTGTTTCTTCACATACCCGTCCAGCTCTTCGCCCGTCATGGCGAAGGGGAACAGCTCACGCTGGTCCCGCAGCTTGGCGAAGTCTTCCGAGGCCAGCATCTTGTCGAACGATGCCTTCCACCAGGCGTAGTCCTCGTCGCTCACCTTTGGCCCCAGGTAGAAGCCGCGCACCACTGGCCAGACGATGTCGTAGCCCTGTTCCTTGGCAGTGGGGATGTCCTTCATTTCCGGTTCGTCCAGGCGCTTTTCCGAGAACACGGCGAGGATGCGCATGTTGCCGCTCTGGATGTGCGGCATGGAGTCGGAGATATCGGTCGAGCCGACCTGAATGTGGCCACCCAGCAGCGCCGTGGCAATCTCGCCACCGCCCTCCAGGGCCACATAGCGCAGGTCACGCGGGTTGATACCGGCGGCCTTGGCGATCAGCGCCGTCTGCATCCAGTCCTGGCTGCCGACCGTGCCCCCCGAGCCGATCACCACTTTGCTCGGGTCTTTTTTCAGTGCGGCGACCAAGTCATCCAGGGTCTTGTAGGGCGAGTCGTTCTTCACCGCGATGGCGCCGTAGCTGGTGCCCACGGCCGCCAGCCATTTCACCGCGTTCTCGTCGAAGCGGCCGAACTTGCCCTGGGCCAGGTTCAGCAGTGAGCCACTGGACCAGGCCACCAGGGTGCCCGCATCGGCCGGGCGCTGGGCGACCACGGCGTTGTAGGCTACCGCGCCGACACCGCCCGGCATGTAGGTGACGCGCATGGGCTTGCTGAGGATCTTTTCCTGCACCAGGGCGCTTTGCACCAGCTTGCAGGTCAGGTCGAAACCGCCGCCTGGCGAGGCAGGGGCGATGCATTCAGGGCGTTTGGGTTCGGCGGCCAGGGCGTTGCCTGCCAGCAGCAGGCAGCCGGTTGCAAGGACGATGCGGCGCAGTGAGAAGGTCATGGTGTATCTCCGTAGGCATTGTTGTTATCGGGTTACCACAGGGCCACGCTGTAGCTCACCAGCAGGCGCACTTCGTCAGCGTCGCGGGCAAAGTTGGAGCGGAAGGTGGCATTTCGCAGGCGTACTGCGACGTTCTTCAACGGGCCGCTCTGCACCACGTACTTCAGCTCGGTGTTGCGCTCCCATTCCTTGCCTTCGCCCCCGCTGGCGCGGCTGACATTGTCGCCGTTGATGTAGCGGGTCATGAAGGTCAGGCCGGGTACACCGAGCGCTGCGAAGTTGTAGTCGTAACGGGCCTGCCAGGAACGCTCGTCGGCATTGGCGAAGTCGTTGATCTGGACGAAGTTGACCAGGTAAGGGTCGGCGCCATCCACGTAGGGGAATGCGCTGTCACCCGACAACTGCTGCCAGCCGGCACTCACCTTGTGCCCGCCCAGCGCGTAGCTGAACAGGCTGCTGAAGGTGGTGTTGTCGATAGTGCCGGCCTTGGCAGCGCCAGCGTCATCGCTGAGCGCCAGGCGCAGGTCCACGCCGACGGTGCCGGGGCCCCATGGCTGGGTGGCGAGCATGCCGATGAAGTGCTGGCGGTAGATATCGTCGAGCTGGGCGAAGTGGTAGCTGCCGGTGATACGGTCGGTGAACTGGTAGTCCAGGCCCGCCAGGGTCAGGTTGTCTGCGCTGAACGTGCCACCGAAGCGGCCATTCTTGTTGTTCAGTGCCAGGTCTTCCCAGTTGGTATCGTTGCGGTCCTTGGCTTTGTCCAGGCGGCCACCGGTGAAGGTCAGGCCCTTGATCTCGCGGGAGGTCAGCAGGCCACCTTCGAAGGTTTGCGGCAGGATGCGGCCGTCGTTGGGGCGCAGGGTGGGCAATTCGGGGATCAGCGTGCCGATCTTGAGCTCGGTCTGGGAGATCTTCGCCTTGGCGGTCAGGCCCAGCTTGGAGTACTCATCGGCAGCCCTGCCATCATCGTGGGTGGGCAGCAAGCCGCTGCCGGTGCGGTCGGGGCTGGAATCGAGCTTGATGCCGAGCATGCCCAGTGCATCCACGCCGAAGCCTACGGTGCCGTCGGTATAGCCGGATTCGAAATTGAGGATGAAACCCTGGGCCCATTCATCACGCTTGGACTGCTGCGCGCTGGTGCCATCGCGAAAATCGCGATTGAAATACATGTTGCGGGTTTCGAAGGTGGCCGTGCTGTCTTCGATGAAGGCGGCCTGGCTTATAGGGGCGACCCCGGCGAGCGCAAGTGCGCTGGCGATGGCGTTGGGCCGTGTGGCAAAGGAACGGGTAGGCGCAAATGCCTGCGGCTGCGATGACAGCATCGTGTTTGGCTCCGTTTATTGTTCTTATTTGTTGCACCTTGCTGGTGCTTTTTTCGGCGCTTGGCGCGACCGTGGTGCGATGCTAGGTAACGAACCTTTCGCTAACCTTTCAGTGTGAAAGGTTTGTCAGCAAGGGCTTCACAGGCAGCCCGACAGCGGTACACTCCGCGCCACCGCCCCACCCGAGAGGCATGAACCGATGCGTGTGTTGCTGGTTGAAGACCATCTGCAGTTGGCCGACAGTGTGGCCCAGGCCTTGAAAAGCCTTGGCCTGACCGTGGATGTATTGCATGACGGGGTGGCTGCCGACCTGGCGCTGGCCAGCGAGGACTATGCCGTCGCCATACTGGACGTAGGCCTCCCGCGCCTGGACGGCTTCGAGGTGCTGGCCCGCCTGCGTGGGCGTGGCAAGACCTTGCCGGTGTTGATGCTGACCGCCCGCAGCGACGTCAAGGATCGCGTCCACGGCCTTAACCTGGGGGCCGATGACTACCTGGCCAAGCCCTTTGAACTGACCGAGCTGGAGGCGCGGGTAAAGGCGCTGCTGCGGCGCAGCGTGCTGGGTGGTGAGCGCCAGCAGCGCTGCGGCCCCCTGGTGTATGACCTGGACACCCGCCGCTTCAGCCTGGGTGACGACACCCTGGCGTTGACGTCGCGCGAGCAGAGCGTGCTGCAAGCACTGATCGCAAGGCCCGGGCGGGTGATGAGCAAGGAACAGCTGGCCGCCCAGGTATTCGGCCTGGACGAAGAAGCCAGCCCGGATGCCATCGAAATCTACATCCACCGGCTGCGCAAGAAGCTCGATGGCCACCCGGTGGCGATCGTTACCTTCCGCGGCCTGGGTTATCTGCTCGAGCATCGCGATGCGTGACAATGTCAGCCTGCGGGGGCGTTTGCTGGGCAACCTGGCCCTGTTGCTGGTGGTGCTGATGCTGGCCAGCGGTTTGAGCGCCTACTGGAACGGCCGCGAAGCCGCCGACACCGCCTACGACCGCACCTTGTTGGCCTCGGCGCGGACCATTGCCGCAGGCTTGTCCCAGCGCGACGGCTCGCTGAGCGCGGATGTGCCATATGTGGCACTGGACACCTTCGCCTACGACAGCGCTGGCCGTATCTACTACCAGGTGCTGGACATCAAGCAGCGGCTGATCTCCGGCTACGAAAAGCTGCCGCCTCCGCCGCCGGGCACGCCGCGCACCGACGACTACCCGGCGTTGGCGCGGTTCTACGACGCCACCTACCTGGGCCAGAACGTGCGCGTGGTCAGCCTGCTGAAGGCGGTGAGCGAGCCCAACATGAACGGTATGGCAGAGATTCGCGTGGCCGAAACCGACGAAGCGCGGGTGAGCATGGCCCGCGGCCTGATGGCTGATACGTTGCTGCGCCTGGGCATGCTGGCGCTGGGTGCGCTGGTGATGGTCTGGTTCGCTGTCAGCGCGGCCCTGCGGCCGCTGGAGCGCTTGCGCACGGCGGTCGAGGAGCGTCAGCCAGACGACCTGCGCCCGCTGCCGGTGGTGCAGGTGCAGCGTGAGTTGGGCCCGCTGGTAGGGGCCTTGAACCACTTTACCGAACGCCTGCGACGCCAGTTCGAACGCCAGGCACAGTTCATCGCCGACGCCGCCCACGAGTTGCGCACGCCGTTGGCCGCCTTGAAAGCCCGGGTGGAACTGGGGCTGCGCTCCAGCGACCCGCAGGTATGGCGCCAAACCCTGGAAACCGCCGCACAGGGTACCGACCGCCTGACCCACCTGGCCAACCAGCTGCTGTCGATGGCCCGGGTGGAAAACGGCGCGCGGGCAATCGCCGAGGGCGGCGCCCAGCGCCTGGACCTCAGCCAGCTGGCGCGCGAACTGGGTATGGCCATGGCGCCACTGGCGCATAACCGTGGTGTAGCCCTGGCGCTTGAAGCCCAGGCACCGGTGTGGCTGAAAGGCGAGCCCACGCTGCTCAACGAGCTGCTCAGCAACCTGGTGGACAACGCCCTGGCGCACACGCCAGCAGGGGGGAACGTCATTTTGCGGGTCATTAGCCCGGCGGTACTGGAGGTGGAGGACGATGGGCCGGGCATCCCCGAGGACGAGCGCGAGCGGGTGTTCGAGCGATTCTACCGTCGCGGTGTTCAGGGCAGCGGGCTTGGTTTGGCAATCGTCGGCGAAATCTGCCGCGCACACCTGGCGCAGATCAGCCTGCACGATGGCGTCAACGGCGGGCTGCGGGTGCGCGTGAGCTTCATCGCCGACTAGCCTCACCTGCCCATAGGGGCCTGGCCTCAGCGCAACAGGCTACGGGCTTCGGTCAGTTCGTCGGCCTGCAACTCGATCCCCACGGGTAACCCCAGGTGGCGGTAGGCGGGCAGGGCAGCCAGCGGCCGTTGGCGCCCGCGCTGGCTGATGCAGCGGGCAATCTGCACCACGTCGATGTAATCGAGGGCAGGGGTCTGCCGGTCCAGGTCCTGGATCTGGCCGGGCAGCCTGACCAGTTGCTCGGGGAACTCCCAGGCCTTGAGGATCTTGTCGCCCAGCACGGGCTGGATCTGTTCGATGACATAGTGCAGGCACACCGGGTCGGAGAGCAGCTCGTTGTGCTCTTCGGCGTAGATCAGCACCGGCAGCGCGCCAATCTGATGAACCAGGCCGCCCAAGGCTGCCTGGTCGGGTTTGAGGCGGCTGTAGCGCCGTGCAATTTCGTAGCTGATACCTGCTACTTCCAGGCTGTTCGCCCAGATATCCCGCAGTTTCTGCTCGACCGCCGGGGCGCGTGCGTGGAAGATCTGCTCGATCACAAGGCCAATGGCCAGGTTGCAGCTGTAGTTGATGCCCAGGCGGGTGATTGCGGTATGCAGGTCGGTCACTTCCACCGCTGCGCGCAGCAGGGGGCTGTTGACCACCTTGATCAGGCGTGCTGACAGGGCGGCATCGCGCCCGATCACCTTGCTCAGCGCCGCCACGCTGATTTCATTGTCTTCCGCTGCCTCGCGGATGCTCAAGGCAACCTCGGGCAGGGTCGGCAGCACCAGGTCATCCTTTTCGATGGCATCCAGCAACTGTGCCTGGACCATCTCGGCCAGCTTGTTCATTGGCATATCTACCGCAGTAGTGGAGCAGCCCCGCGGGGATGGCGGGGCGGGCTGATCAGCGCTGGATTTCCCGGTCGCGGTCCAGTTCGTAGGGCAGGGGCAGCACATGCAGGCGCGGGCCTTCCAGGTTGCCCAGGTGCAGGTTGCCGTCCTCGACTGCCTCGGCCCCGATCACTGCCAGCAGTTCGCAGCCAGCGCCGGTGCTGGCTGCCAGTACCACCTCACCCACCGATGAACCGTGGGTAGGGGAGAAGATCTGGTCGCCAGGCGAAACTTCCACCTGCTGTTCAAGTGCCACACGGTACTGACGGCGCTTGAGCTTGCCCAGGTACTGCATGCGGGCGACGATTTCCTGGCCGGTGTAGCAGCCTTTCTTGAAGCTGACGCCGTCCACGGCCTGCAGGTTGATCATTTGTGGAATGAACAGCTCGCGGGTAGGGCCCATCACCTGGCCGATGCCGGCGCGGATCTGCCCAAGCAACCAATCGTTGAGGTTGCCTTCCGGCAGCGCAGCGGCGAGGGCGGTGTGAACCTCGGTGGCGACGCTCGCAGGCGTCCACAGCTCGACCCTGCCAGTGGAAACGGCAATGGCGATGAGGCCTTCGTGGCGCACGGTACTGCCCGCGGTGCCCGGCACTTCCAGGCCCAGCGACTGCAGTGCTGCCTCGCCATTTGCCAGGCCGAAACGGGCCCACTCGGCGCTTTCGTCGGCCAGCGTGGCTTTGGAGAACACCGCATATTTCTTCAGGTCAGCCAGCTGTGCGTCCAGCAGCTCACTGGCCATGGCCAGCAGGTAGCCGTTGCCCTCGGGCAGGATGCGGAAGCTGGACTGCATGCGGCCTTTGACCATGCAGCGGGCACCAAGGCTGGCGTATTCCGGGTTGAGGTAATTGATATTGCAGGTCAGCTGGCCTTGCAGGAACTTGCCTGCATCGGAGCCGCGGACGGCGAGGATGCCCTCGTGGGACAGTGGGCAGAAGAAAGCGGAATCGGCCATGGGTCATCGCGGTGGCTAAAGACTGTCGGCCATCATAGAACGCTGGTAACAAAATAGGTAGGTGACTTAGACCAACGCCCGCTGTCGCTTCGATGACCTGGCTGTATACTGGCGGGCCATTCGAGGAGGGCCCCATGGTCGAACAAACTGAACTCAACCGGCTTTTCTGGCACAGCCGCCGGGGCATGCTGGAACTGGACGTACTGCTGGTGCCATTCACCCAGGAAGTCTACCCCACCCTCAATGAAACCGATCGCGAACTGTACGTGCGTCTTCTGAGCTGCGAGGACCAGGACATGTTCGGCTGGTTCATGGAGCGCACCGAGTCCGACGACCCGGAGCTGCAGCGCATGGTCCGCATCATCCTGGACCGTGTCCAGCCCAAGTGAGTGCTTCGAGTGCCGGTGGCAGGGCTCGCGCCTGCTGCTGGCGGCCTACCTGACCTGCCAGTTGCTGGCATGGCTTGCCGCCTTGCTTGGCCCGCTGCCGTGGTGGGCGGGGCTGGGCGTCATTTGTGCGTGTGTTACCCATGGGGCCTGGGTGGTTCCGCGGCGCATTCTGTTGAGTCATGGGGATGCGGTTGTAGGGCTGCGTCGTGACGGGCGTGGCTGGTGGGTGTTCAGCCGCGCGCAGGGGTGGCGGGCGGTGCGGTTGTGCCGTGACAGTGTGGCGTTGCCGGCGCTGGTGGTCTTGAGGTTTGTGCCGGTGGGGGGCTGGGTGGGGCGCAGTCAGTGCATCCCTTGCGATGCGCTTGAGGGGGATGAGCATCGGCGGTTGCGGGTTAGGCTTAAGTTTAGTCGGCGGCGGTGGGGGGATTCTGGGCAGGGTTAGTTTGAAGTTTTGCTGGTTTGTGTGGGTGTTGAGAATGGGCATGGTCCATTTGCGATGGAGACGCTTAATCACCTTTTCGCCTTTACGGCGAGTCACTTTTTGTCAAACGCGACAAAAAGTAACCAAAAAACGC